>CAZQHA010000007.1:0-23266 GCA_964592795.1 uncultured Planctomycetaceae bacterium
TTGTCGGGCGACAGGTTGAGCACGCAGTTCGAGATCACGACGTCGACGCTCGCGTCGGCGACCGGCAGGTGCTCGATCTCGCCGAGGCGAAACTCGACGTTGTCGAGCCCGGTGCGCCCGCGGTACGCCACCGCGTTGCGGCGCGCCTTCGAGATCATCTCGGGCGTCATGTCGACGCCGATCACGCGGCCCGTCGCACCGACCTTCGGTCCGGCGACGAACGCGTCCATGCCGCCGCCGCTGCCGAGGTCGAGCACGACCTCGCCGGGTCGCAGCGACGCGAGCGTCGTCGGATTGCCGCACGAGAGCCCCATGTTGGTCCCCTCGGGCAGCGACGCGACGTCCGCGTCGCTGTAGCCCATCTGCGTCGCGAACTCGTCGACCGACGGCGCGCTCGAGCCGCAGGCGCTGCCCGGTCCGCAGCAGCTCCCGGCCGACGCGGGCGCCGCCTTCGCGATCTTTCCGTATCCCGCTCTCACCGTTTCGTGCACGTCGTTCGCTTCGTTCTTCATGGTTCCCTCGGTTACTCGCAGCAGCCCCGCGCCCGCCGCACCTTCGTCAGGCGGACCACATCCCGCTCACTCTCGACCGAATCCGCCGACGCGAGCGCGTCGAGCACTCTCGCTTGCAGCCCGCTCTGCGGCTCGGCCAGCGCGTAGTAGCACCACAGCCCCTGCTTGCGGACGCGCACGAGCCCGGCGCGGCGCAGGATGGCGAGGTGCCTCGACGCGGTCGGCTGCGGGATCGAGAGCGCGCCGAACAGGTCGCAGACGCAGATCTCGCCGCCGCGCAGCAGGCTCAGGAGCCGCAGCCGCGTCGGGTCGGAGAGCGCCGCGAACAGCTCGTGCGGCGCTTGGACAGCCTGTTTCGGCATGCCCAAAGTATATTCGCCAAAGCGAATGTATTCAAGAGGGCCGCGTCAGCCGACTTTCTCGCCCTTCACGACGATCTCGGGCGGGCCGCGGCGGCGCGCCTTCTTCGCGCCCGTTCCGAAAAGGCCGAGGTCGACGATGACCGCCGTGATCACGACCGCCCAGCCGAACGGCGTCATGTGCCCCTGGCCTTGGTGAATCGCGAACGCGTACGCGAGCGTCGTCAGCGGCATGAACAGGAAGCCCATGAACGGCCAGAAGTTCGTGTCGTACGCCTCGCCGAGGTAGTCGCTGAAGAGCCAGACGAGAAAGAGGACGAAGCGCGGAGCGACGAGCGCGAGGCATCCGAGGAGACACGGCATGGCGAAAGTCTCGGGCCGAGAGGTGCGCGGGACAAGCCGGGATTTCCAGCGCGCGCGAGACAAACGCTCTCGCGAGAACCAGAATCGCGGCCGCGCCGACTACGCCGCTCGAGCTCCGATCTTCCACGCCATCTCCACCATGAAGCAACTCCTCGCCGCGTTCGCCCTGGTCCTCGCCGCCTCCGCCTGCAAGACCGTCCCCGACTACGGCCGGCCGCTCCCCGAGGGCGCGCCCGCGCTCCTGCCGCTCGATCCGGACGACCCGCGGCCGAACTTCGCGACGCAGTGGAACGAGCGCGAAGACATCCTCGCGGCGCTCGATCAGTCGCTCGCGTGGACCAAGAAGGAGAGCTCGAAGCGCTTCTTCCCGATCGAGAACATCACCTACGAGCGCGCTCTCGCGAGCTTGGAGCGCATGAAGGACCTCCTCCAAACGTGCGAGAGCGCCGAGGAGTTCGAGCGCAAGGTCGACGGCGAGTTCACGATCTTCAAGAGCGCGGGCTGGAACGGGAAAGGCGGCGGCGTCCTGTTCACCGGGTACTGCACGCCGATCCTCGACGGGCGGCTCGCGAAGAGCGACGCGTACCGCTATCCGCTCTACGCTCTCCCGCCGGACCTCGTGAAGGGACCCGACGGCGCGATCCTGGGCCGCAAGACCGAGTCGGGCGTCGAGCCGTACCCGACGCGCAGCATCATCGAGGCCGGGTCGCTTCTCGAAGGCAAGGGGCTCGAGCTCGTCTGGCTCAAGGATCCGCTCGACGCGTACATCGCGCACGTCAACGGCTCGGCGTTCATCGAGATCGAAGGCGGCGAGATGCTGCGACTGGGCTACTCGGGCAAGAACGGCCGGCCGTACAAGTCGCTGGGCCAGGAGCTCGTGAAGGACAAGAAGCTCAAGAAGGACCAGGTCAGCCTGAGCAAGATCCGCGAGTGGGCGCGCGAGCACCCCGGCGAGGTCGAGGAGTACCTGAACCGCAACGACAGCTACGTCTTCTTCACGAAGATCGACGGCAACCCGCGCGGGTCGCTCAACGTGCCGGTCACGGGGTTCCGATCGCTCGCGACCGACAAGACGCTCTTCCCGCGCGGCGCGATCGTGTTCGTCGACACGCACCTCGGCGCGAAGTCGAACACGGGCGCGGACCTCGAGCAGTTCCTCTTCGATCAGGACACCGGCGGAGCGATCCGCACGGCGGGACGCGCGGACATCTACCTCGGTGTCGGCGACGAAGCGGAGAAGCTCGCGGGACAGACGCGCGCCGAAGGGCAGCTCTACTACTTCTTCTTGAAGGACACGCGCGTCGACGCGTGACGCTCAAAGCCCGAGTAGCGGCACCTGCTTCGCGGCTTCGGGCGTCATCTGCAGCAGCACTCTGAGCGCGAGTTCGTGCGTCGCTTGGTCCGAGTCTTCGCGCAAGTAGAGCTCGGCGATCACGTCACGCCACCGCAGTAGCTCTCGTCGTAGCTCACGTCGCGGTTGCACTTCAACCGTGAGGTCGACGAGCCTCAGGACTCGCTCGTACCCGAGTTTGAGCGCTCTGACTCGTTCGGGCGCCAGCGCTGACAACCCTCGGTGCATCTCGTTCGCGATCATCAGGATCTGCTGATCGAGGTTGAACTGCCGCCACCGATCGGCGGACAGGCCGGCATGCTCGCTCATTCGATTGGCTCTCCTTCCCCGACGAGAGCGAAGACCAAGCCCTGAATTCGCGCGCGAATCGCGCGCCGGTCGAGGTCGACGACGAACTTCACCATGTTCTCGAATGGATCACCGAGCAACCGGGCGAGCTCCGTGGGCGCGATCTTCTTCGATACGACGATGATCCGTGACATGCCGCGGCCGATCTTCCATCAGCATGCGCCTCGCTGTCCAGGCTTCTATCTCTACCGCACTTCACATTCCGGGCTTACTCTCGTCGCGCTTGGAAAAGCCCACGATGGACGCGCGGAACGAGATCGCAACGCATCGGAGAGCGGCCGCCGGCGCCGTGCTCGCGGTCTGCGTCGGGCCGGGCGGCATCCCCAAGCACGCCGTCGAGTCCGCGCACGTCACGAGGCTCGGTCTCGCCGGCGACAAGCAGCGCTACACGAAGATCCACGGCGGCGCGAATCGCGCGGTCTGCCTCTTCTCGATCGAGGACTACCGTTCATTGCAGCAGGACGGTGTGAAGGCCGATCCGCCCGGCGCGTTCGGCGAGAACCTGCTCACCGAAGGGATCGACTACACGAAGCTGCGCGCCGGCGATCGACTCGCGATCGGCGACGAGCTCGTGCTCGAGATCCACGACGTGCGCGAGCCGTGCGGCACGCTCAAGTCCGTCGACGCGCGCTTTCCGAACCTGATGCTCGGCCGCAGCGGGTTCGTGTGCCGCGTCGTGGCGGAAGGCACCGTGCGTCCCGCGATGATCGTCCGGCCGGTGTAGACTTCTGGTTCCGCATGACGGACGCACACGATGCCGCGACGGCCGGCTCGGGCTCGGTCGACCGCTCGAACCTCGTCTACCACGAGGCGCAGGACCGCATGGCGCTCCTGCCGAACTACTACGCCTGGATCTGCTCGCACTTCCGCGACCACTTGTCGGGGACGGTGCTCGAGCTCGGCTGCGGCGCGGGCTTCGTCGTCCAGAACTACATCGAGCGCGTGGACCGCGTGATCGGCGTCGACATCAACGCCGAGCTGCTCGAGCGTCTCGAGCGCTCGTACCCGCCCGGCAAGATGAAGACGCACAAGGTCGATCTGCGCGGCGAATGGCGCGAGCTCGACGGCGTCCAAGCCGACGTCGTCGTCGCCCTCGACGTCGTCGAGCACTTCGAGGACGACGCGGCGTTCGTGCGCAAGCTCGCGCGTCACGTGAAGCCCGGCGGCCGCGTCGTCTTGAAGGTGCCGGCGCAGTCGAAGCTCTACAACGAGATGGACAAGGCGTCGGGGCACTACCGCCGATACGACGACGAGCAGCTCGCGCGCTTGATGGAAGCGCAAGGGTTCCGGACGCTGAGCCTGCGTCACATGAACCCGGCCGGCGCGTGGGGTTACCGCTTCAAGAAGCAGAAGCAGACGAACTTCTCGAAGACGTTCTCGCCGGGGAAGCTGCGCGCCGTGAACCTGGCGATCCCCGTGCTCGCGCTGCTCGACCGAGTGCCGGGGCTCAAGGGGCTCAGCCTCGTCGGCGTGTTCGCGAAGTAGCGCTATCCTCTCGCGCATGAAGTACCGCTCGCTCGCCTGTCTGATCGTCGTCTCGTTGTGCTGGCCGCCGCTCGCGTGCCGCACGACGTCCGAAGAGGTCGTTGCGCAGCCGCAACCGTCCGTCCCGGTCGCGAACCGCGACCCGCACGGCGAGCCCGACGTCGCGAAGTACATCGCGAAGCTCGAGAGCGCCGAGCGCGTCGCCGACCTGCAGGTCGACAAGGTGCTCGAGAAGCTCGCGCTGCCCGCGGACGCGGTGATCGGCGACCTCGGCTGCGGTCCGGGCATCTTCGCGTTCGCGTTCGCGAAGGCGTGCCCGCGCGGGATCGTGTACGCGTCCGACATCGAGCCGGGGCAACTCGACCGAGTGCGCGAAGGCATCGCGCAGGTCGGAGTGCGCAACGTCGTGCCCGTGCTCGCCTCGTACGACGATCCGCATTTCCCGCCGCGGCGGCTCGACGTCGTCTTCATCGGCGACACGTACCATCACCTCCAAGACCGCGTGGCGTACATGCAGCGGCTCAAGAGCGCGCTCACGGCGAACGGTCGCCTGGTCGTCTTCGAGTACAAGCCGGGCACGCTGCCGGTCGGTCCGCCGGCCGAGCACAAGCTCCCCGCCGGCGTGCTCGCGCGAGAGCTCGACGCGGCGGGCTATGCCGAGGTGCAGCGCTTCGACACGCACGCGTACCACGACTTCATCGTGTACCGCGCGCTTTCGCCGAACGAGGCGCGGCGTTGAGCGTCCGGAATCGCCGCGCGATCCACTCGAGGGTGTCCGCGGTGCGCGCGCGCGGCTAACATGTCTCGCGACGGCGCGAACTTGCGGCGAGCGAGGACAGGGATCATGGCCAACTACGAAGTGACGAGCTACACGGTCCAGCCGGTCGAAGGCGACGACCAAGTCGAGGTCGTGATCCACGCGTCCGACGGCAGCAAGTGGGAGTACGGAATCCCATTCAACCGCGCGACCGGCCGCTATCAGTTCGAGGAGATCGACGTGCTCGCGATGGATTTCGGCGACGAGTTCGCGGAGGAGCTCACCGCGAAGCTCGACAAGCTCGTCGGCTCGCTCGTGCGCTAGAGATTCCTGTTGGGGGTTTCTGGGGAGTTGCGCGCGATCGATCGCGCGCTGAAGTATTCGTGCGCGGGAAAAGCTCCACGCGTTCGAGCGCGTTCGCGGAATCGTGCGCTATGTTGTCGCGCCCTCGGCGGCCCCGAACTCTCCAGGATTGTGAAATGAGCCAGAAATCCATCCTTGCGGCGCCTCAGTCGAGCAAGATCCCCGCGTTGCTCGCGCGCCACGAAACGGCGATCCTCGATGACTGGATCGCGCGGCAGCTCGAGGCGACGAGCCGGCGCGCCGATCTGATCGACGAGCGCAACTTGCGCGATCACTCGCGCACGTTCCTCAAGGCGTTCCAAGAGGCGACGCAATCGCGCGAGCTCGACTCGGTCGAAGGCGAGGCTTGGGAGTCGGCGAGGGAACAACTCACTCGACTCTCCGCGGACCGCGCGCGCATGGGCTTCTCGGCGGCCGAGACGGCGACGTTCGTCCTCTCGCTGAAGGAGCCGCTCTTCACGCGCATCGTCGAGGAGTGCTCGCGCGACGCCGGGCTCCTGGGCCGCGAGCTGTGGACGGCGACGAGGCTGCTCGACGCACTGGCGCTGCACACGACGACGACGTACGCGGCGGCGCGCGAGGAAGTGATCCAGCGCCAGCAACGCGACCTCCTCGAGCTCTCGACGCCGGTCGTCACTCTCTGGAAGGACATCCTCGCGCTCCCGCTGATCGGAATGCTCGACAGCCAGCGCACTCAGGTCGTCATGGAGAGCCTGCTCGGCCGAATCGTCGAGACGGGCGCGCGCATCGCGATCCTGGACATCACGGGCGTGCCCACGGTCGACACGCTCGTCGCGCAGCACTTGCTCAAGACCGTGGCCGCCGCCCGGTTGATGGGAGCCGACTGCATCATCAGCGGCATCCGCCCGCAGATCGCGCAGACGATCGTGCACTTGGGAGTCGATCTCTCGATGGTCACGACGAAGTCGACGCTGCGCGAGGCTTTCGCGATCGCCCTGCAGCGCACGGGTCAGCACATCCAAGGGGGCACGCTCGCACCCGCGGCCTCGACGACGAAGGAAGTGGCGGCCGCGGGGAACGGCGCGCCCAGCTGACGCCATGGAACGCATCCCCATCCTGAAGTTGGGCGAGCTGTTGCTCGTCTCCGTCCAAGTGGACATGCACGACAGGCTGGCGGTGGCGCTCCAGGACGACCTGACGGCTCGGATCGCGGATACGAACGCGCGCGGCGTCCTGATCGACATCTCGGCGCTCGAGATCGTCGACTCGTTCATCGGTCGAATGCTCGGCAACATCGCCGCGATGGCGAGCGTGCTCGACGCGCGCACGGTCGTCGTGGGGATGCGGCCCGCGGTCGCCATCACCCTCGTGGAGCTGGGACTCTCGTTGCCGGGCGTGCGCACGGCACTGGATCTCGAAACGGGAATCGAGCTCCTCCGCGACGGCGACCCGAGCAGGGACGGTGATGGAACAAGAGCTCGATGAAGTGCTCGCGCTGCGATCACCGGAGGACATCGTCGCGGCGCGACAGTTCGCGCGGTCGTGGGCGGTGAAGGTCGGCTTCTCGCTCGTGGATCAGACGAAGATCGTCACCGCGGCCAGCGAGCTCGCGCGCAACGCGCTCATCCACGGCGGCGGCGGCGAGATGCGGATCGAGAGATTGCACAAAGGTTCGCGCTGCGGGCTGCAGCTCACGTTCACCGACCACGGTCCCGGCATCCCCGACGTGGAGTTGGCCATGACCGACGGCTATACGACCGCGGGCGGAATGGGCCTGGGACTGGGCGGCTCGAAGCGTCTCATGAACGAATTCTCGATCGAATCGAAGCCGGGCGTGGGCACCAAAGTCACCGTCGTGAGGTGGCGATGATCACCGCGACGCGTGCCTTGCGCCTCGAGGTCGGCGACTCCAGCGGCGTCGGCGCCGTGCGCCGCGCGGCGATGCACCTGGCCGAGGAGCTCGGTTTCGACGAGCTCGAGTCCACCGAGGTCGGGATCGTCGCCAGCGAGGCCGCGACGAACCTCGTCAAGCACGCGAAGCGGGGCGAGATCCTGCTGCGCGACCTGCCGCGCGGTGGGCGCGCGACCGACGAGCTCGGCATCGAGATCCTGGCGCTCGATCGCGGGCCGGGGATCGCCGATCCGAAGCAGGCGAGCCGCGACGGTTGGTCGACGGCGGGCACGCTGGGCCTGGGACTGGGAGCGATCGCGCGGCTCTCGCAACGCAGCGACATGTACAGCCGGCGCGAGGCAGGGCTCGCTTTGATCGCCCAGCTCCGCCGGTCTCCCCGCTCGAAATCTCAATCGAGCGCAGGGACGTTCGAAGTCGGGCTCGTCAGCGTGCCGCGCTCGGGCGAGGACGTGTGCGGGGACGCTTGCTCGATCGAGATCGGCGCGTCGCGGGCGCGCGTGGTGGTCGCCGACGGCCTCGGTCACGGGCCGGAAGCGCGTCGCGCGGCTCAGCTCGCGGTCGACACGATCGCGCAGCGCGCGGAGGCTCCGGTCTGCGCCGCGCTCGAGTACGTTCACGCCGCGCTGCGCCCCACGCGCGGCGCGGCCGTCCTCCTCATCGACGTGGATGCGGGACGCGAGACCGTCGCGGCGTGCGGCGTCGGCAACGTCGCGGCCGCGATCGCATGGAGCGGCGGCTCGCGCCACGTGGTCTCGCACAACGGCACGCTCGGTCACGGCTCGCCGCGCTTCCAAGAATTCCGATTCCCGTGGCCGACCGGTGCGCTCCTGATCGCGCATACGGACGGCGTCTCGAGGCGCTGGGACCTCGAGTCGTATCCCGGGATCGTGCGACACCACCCCGGGATCGTCGCGGGCGTGATCTACCGCGACTTCTCGCGCGGAACCGACGACGCCACGGCCGTCGTCCTCAAAGCGGTGAGACCATGAACATTCCGATCGTCACGCTGGGCATCAGCGAGGAACGCGACGTCGTCGCGGCGCGGCAGAAGTCGCGCACGGTGGCCGAGCTCATCGGCTTCGAGCGCCAGGACCAGGTCCGCATCGCCACCGCGGTGTCCGAGATCGCGCGCAATGCGTACGGCTACGCGGGCGGCGGAACCGTGCAGATCTCCCTCGAAGGCAAGGCGTCGCCGCAGGTCTTCGTCGTGCGCATCAGCGACCGCGGGCCGGGGATCGCGAACATCGAGGAAGTGCTCTCGGGCGCGTACCGATCGCCGACGGGCATGGGGCTCGGCCTCGTCGGCGCGCGCCGGCTGGTCGACGAGTTCGACGTCCAGACATCGCGGCAAGGAACGACGGTCGTCCTCAAGAAGACGCTGCCGCGCGCGTCGCGCGTGATCGATCCGGCCGACGCCGCGCGGATCTCGGCCGCGATCGCAGAGCTCGGCACGCCCGAGCCCAGCGACGAGCTGCGGCGCCAGAACCAGGAGCTCCTCGGGACGCTCGACGAGCTGCGGCGCCGGCAGGCGGAGCTCGAGAGCCTGAACCGCGAGCTCGAGGACACGAACCGCGGGGTCGTGGCGCTCTACGCCGAGCTCGACGAGCGCGCCGATCACCTGCGGCGCGCGGACGAGCTCAAGCGGCGGTTCTTGTCCAACATGAGCCACGAGTTCCGCACGCCCCTGCACTCGATGCTGGCGTTGACGCAGCTTCTGCGCGACAAGCTCGACGGTCCGCTGACGCCGGGTCAGGAGCGTCAGGTCAACTACATCGACCGCGCCGCGCGCGAGCTCCTGCAGCTCGTCGAGGACATGCTCGACCTCGCCAAGGTCGAAGCCGGCCGAATCGACGTGCACGCGAGCGAGTTCGAGATCTCGGAGCTCTTCGGCGCGCTGCGGGGCATGCTGCGCCCGCTGCTCGTCAACGACCGGCTCAGCCTCGTGATCGAGGAGCCGCGGACGCGCGAGGTGCTCTACACCGACGAGGCCAAGGCGTCGCAGATCCTGCGCAACCTGATCTCGAACGCGCTGAAGTTCACCGAGGCCGGTGAAGTCCGCGTCACCGCGGAAGTCCTGCCCGCGCGCGACGGCCTGCCGAAGCGCGTCGCATTCCGCGTCGCGGACACGGGGATCGGGATCGCGGAAGAGGACATCGATCGCATCTTCGAGGACTTCGTGCAGGTCGACGGTCCGTTGCAACGCAAGCTGCGCGGCACGGGCCTGGGGCTGCCGCTCTCGCGGCGGCTGGCGAAGCTCTTGGGCGGCGACGTCTACGCCGAGAGCCGCGTCGGCCACGGCTCGAAGTTCACGCTCGAGCTGCCGGTCACCTACACGATCTCGCCGTCGGAGCTGACGATGCCGGAGTTCGTAGCCGATCACTCGCGCGCGCCCGTGCTCGTGGTCGAGGACGACGCGGTCGATCGATTCCTCATCGAGCGCCACCTGCGCGACACGCCGTTCCAGCCGTGCTTCGCGGCCACCCTTCCCGAGGCGCGCGTCATGCTGTCGCGCCTCGTCCCCGCCGCGATCGTGCTCGACGTCGTGCTGCAGGGCGTGGAGGCGGCGTGGAACTTCATGGCGGAGCTCCACACGCGGAACCTCGCGCACATCCCCGTGATCATCGTCTCGCACGTCGAGGACCGCGCGAAGGCCGCGGCGCTCGGCGCGCGGGCGTACGCGCTGAAGCCGATGCGTCCGGGCTGGCTCGTGGCCGAGCTCGAGCGCTGCACTCGGCCGGCGGCGGGCGTGGAGGAGGCGGTGTCATGAGAGCCGCGAAGCAGCGCGAGACCATCCTCAACGTCGACGACAACGAAGCCGCGCGGTACGCGAAGGGCCGGATGCTCGCCGAGGGCGGTTACGAGGTCGTCGAAGCGGCGACGGGCATGGAAGCGCTCGAGAAGGTCGTCGAGCGCAAGCCCGATCTCGTGCTGCTCGACGTCGGTTTGCCCAACATCGACGGCATCGAGGTGTGCCGGCGCCTGAAGTCGTCGCGCGAGACGGCTCTGATCCCGGTCGTCCACGTCTCGGCGTCGTTCGTCGAGAGCTCCGACCGAGTGCGCGGACTCGAAGGCGGAGCCGACGCCTACCTCGTCGCGCCGCTCGATTCGCGCGTCCTGCTCGCGACGGTCCGCGCGCTGCTGCGCGCCAGGCGCGCCGAAGCGGCGCTGCGCGCGAGCGAGGATCGCTTCCGTTCGCTCGCGGACGCGGCTTCCGTCCTGATCTGGATCTGCGATCACGACCGGCAACGAACGTGGGTCAATCGCGCGTGGCTCGAGTTCACCGGGCGTGAGCGCGAGCAAGAGCTCGGGCAAGGCTGGCTCGAGGGCATCCATCCCGACGACCGCGAGAGCAGCTGCGCCGCGCGCGACGCCGCGTTCGCGGCTCCCGAGGAATATCGCATCGAGTTCCGGCTGCGGCGCGGCGACGGCGAGTACCGCTGGCTGCTCGAGGAGGGTCGGCCCCTCTACGAGGCCGACGATAGGTTCGCCGGCTACATCGGCAGCTGTGTCGACATCCACGACCGGTACGCGCGCGAGGAAGAGCGCAAGTCCCTCCTCGTGCGCGAGCGCGCCGCGCGCGAGGAGAGTGACCGGCTGAATCGCGTGAAGGACGACTTCCTCGCGACGCTCAGCCACGAGCTGCGCACGCCGCTCAACGCGATCCTGGGCTGGACGCAGGTGCTGCGGGCGCAGAACCACCTCCCCGAGGACGTCGCGCAAGCCATCGAGCGCATCGAGCGCAGCGCGCGCGCGCAGGCGCGGATCATCGAAGACCTCCTCGAGGTCAGCCGCATCGTGTCGGGCAAGGTCCGACTCACGGTCAAGCCGATCGATCTCGGCGGCTTGGTGAGCGCGGCGGTCGAATCCGTGCGCATGGCCGCGGACGCGAAGGGCCTGCGCATCGACTTGACGACGGATCCGAGCCTCCCGCCGATCATCGGCGATTCGGATCGACTGCAGCAGGTCGCGTGGAACCTGCTCACGAACGCGCTGAAGTTCAGCCCGCGCGACGCGCGGATCCTCGTGGACGTCAAGCGCGACGGCGACGACGTCGTGCTCCGCGTGCGCGACTTCGGACAAGGGATCGATCCCGAGTTCATGCCCCACTTGTTCGAGCGCTTCCGGCAAGCCGATTCGACGGCGGCGCGAACTCAGAGCGGTCTGGGCCTGGGCCTCTCGATCGTGAAGAGCTTGGTGGAGTTGCACGGCGGCACCGTGGAAGCGACGAGCGACGGCCCCGGAAAGGGCGCGACGTTCGTCGTGCGCCTGCCGCAGCACCAGACCTTCCGCCCCGAGGAGACCGACTTCCACCGGCTCTCCGAATCCGCCGAGCTGCCGTCTCTGCCGGACACGAGCGCGCTGCGCGGCATGACGATCCTCGTCGTGGACGACGACGCGGAGTCGCGTGCCATCCTCGATCGGATGCTGTCGCGCGCGAGTGCGCGCGTGCTGTGCGCGAGCGGCGCGCTCGAAGCGCTCCAGCTCGTCCGAACCGAAGCGCCCGATTTCGTGCTGAGCGACATCGGCATGCCGGAGATCGACGGGTACGAGTTCATCCGTCGCTTGCGCGCGAGCGGCACCGCGGGCGCGCGCGTCCCGGCGCTGGCGCTGACGGCGTTCGCGCGGGATGCCGACCGGTCGCGAGCGCTCGAAGCCGGCTTCCAAGGGCACCTCCCCAAGCCGATCGAGCCGCGCGAGCTCTTTTCGCAGATCGGCGCGCTCAAGCGCGTCTCGGGCTCGCGGAAGCAAGAGGTCTGACGCGCCGCGACTCGGTCGCGGCTCGCGAGCGCGTCGCCCACTCGACGGCGCGACTCGACGGGGCGTCTACTTCGCGAGCAACGTCGGCCACGCTCCGACGGCCTGCGCGAGCTCCCGGCCGTTCATGAAGCACGCGAGGCGCGCGATCTTTCCGTCGCGCACGCTCGCGAGCACCGCACGACGAACGACGAACTCCGCGTTCGCGGCTTCGACGGGCCCCAACTCGCCGACGAGGCTTCCGCGCACGGCGAGCGCGACGAGGACGTCGTCGCCCGCCGCGAGGACCTCGACGACTTCCATCTGGAGATCGCGCACCGCGCCGCTCCACGTCGCGCTCCACTTCGACACGGCGCCTTCGCCGGTGAAGGGCTCGACGAGCACGAGCTCGTCGACGGTGCAATCGGCCGCCGCCATGGAGAGCAGGCGAGTTCGATCGGCCGCGACCCACGCCTCGAGGCATTCGAGCACGAGCGCGACGTTCGCGGGTTCCGCGGATCCGCCCTCGGCATGGTGAGGACGCGTCGCCTCCGGAAGCGCGGGCGGCGCGCGCACGGCACGCGGTCCGAGCGCACCGAGCTGCGCCATCGGCGTCAGGCTGTCGAGGTAGCGATGCTCGGTCGCGATCAAGCCGTCCTCGCCGAGCGAATAGAAGAGCAATCCTTCGTGGCCCATCGCGCGTCCATCGGCCGTCTCCGCGTGGACGGCGTAGTGGGCCGCCGCCTTGTCGCCGCTCCGCCACACGTCGTAGAACGCGAGCCGTGCCCCGGGGAACTGCTTCAGGAGCTCGACCTCGTGGTTCTCGATCGCCGTCCGACCGATGAGCAGGTTGCTGCCCCAGATCGCGATGACCGCGTCCTCGGCGTACACGCTGGCGTAGGCGCGCGCGTCGCCCGCGTTGACCGCCTCGACCATGCGGTCGAAGACGGTCAGCGGGCGACTCGCGGTGCACGACGCGACCACGAGGACGATGGCACAAGCAACGAGCTTGGCGATCGGAGTCGAGGCGGATCCCTCCACGATCCCGACTCTACCGCGACGATCGGGATGCCGTCGCGGTTCAGGGCACTTGCGTGGCCTGCTTCGTCGCGCTCGCGCGCGCCTCGAGCGGCTCGAGCAGCCTCACGAGCGCCCGCCGGCGGTCGGCGTCGCGCTCGAGCTTCAGCGCCAGGCTCACGATCTCCGCGGTGCGATCGTGGTCGTTCAGCGACGCGTACAAAATCGCCAGGTTCGTGAGCGCCATCAGGCACGACGGGTCGGTCTCGATCGCGCGGCGGTAGTGCGTGATCGCGTCGTCGGTGTTGCCGCTCTCCTCGTACAGGACCCCGAGCTGGAAGTGCGCGAAGGTCGATTGAGGATCGAGCTCGATCGCCTTCTTGAGCCAGCGCACTCCGATCTGACGCGCGTCGGGCTGCTGCTGGATCACGGCCTCTTCCATGCAGAGCGTGGCGGCGGCGATCAGCTCGTCGATCGTGCCGTCGCGGATCGAGAAAAGCTTTCCGTACGCGTCGATCGCGCCGAGCGGATCGTTCGACGCGCGCAACGCGTCCGCCAGCAGACCGTACGTGACCTCGTCACCGCCGGTGACCTCGATCGCGCGCTCGATGCAGGGCACGGCCGCCGCTTCGTGCTCCAGGGCGATGCGCAGCCGCGCGAGCCCGATCAACGCCGAAACGCGCTTGGGCTCGATCCGGAGCAGGTGCTCGTAGCATTCCTCGGCCGCGCGCCGGAATCCCAGCGCCGCCAACGCTTGCGCGCGCAGCTCGAGCATCTCGGGATGGTCGGGGTGCCGCTCGAGCCCGACTTGCACCATGTTGATCGCGCTGGTCGCGTCGCCGAGGTGGAGCAGCGCGCGTGCGGTTTCGATGCACGGCTCGGGCGTGTTCTGGCCTTCCGACAGATACACGTCGTGCCAGCGCGCGGCGGCCGTGCGCCAATCGCCCTCACGAGTCGCGGCCTCGGCGAACGCGCGCGCGTCGACGGCTCCCGGCGATTGGCGGTCGGAGCGACACGCGGAAAGCGACGCGCACATCCCGAGCGCGATGCTCGCGACGTGCAATCTCCGACTCCTTCTCTCGGGTGCCCTGGACATGCTCGCGCGACCCTGCCGCCGTTCGCGCGCTCCCAACCTTAGGTCCGATGTGGGAAACTCCACATACCTGTTTCCTGGGCTCTGTCGCCCGGCTTCCATCGGACCCATGCCCGTCAAGGCTGTCTTCATCGACGTCGGTAACACGCTGCTTTACGAAAAGCCTTCGCGGTTCGAGATCTACGCCGAAGGGGCCCGAAGGCGCGGCCTTGCGATCACGACCGAGGAGATGCGCGATCTGATGCGCGACGCCCACCGCCAGCTGCCGCAGGTGGTCGACGGTTCCTTCCGCTACACCGAAGGCTGGTTTGCTGCCTACATGCTCCGTATCTTCCACCAGTCGCTCGGAATCGCCAAGAGCGAGATGCCGGGCTTGACCGAGGAACTCTTTGCCCGCTTTTCGAGTCCCGGTACTTTCGTACTGTTCCCAGGCGCGATCGAGCTCCTCGAAGACTTGCGCAGGCTTCGGCTCAAGATCGGGCTCGTGTCGAATTGGAGCGCGCGGCTCCCGAGCCTGCTGGATCGTCTCGATCTCGCGCGCCGCGTCGACTTCGTCCTGTGCTCGGCGATCGAGCGCACGGAGAAGCCCGAGCGCGCGATCTTCCAACGCGCGCTCGCTCGCGCCGGCGTCGCGGCTCACTCGGCGCTGCACGCCGGCGACGACATGGAGAAGGACGTCGAAGGCGCGCGGCGCGCCGGGATCGAGCCCGTGCTCGTCGATCATTCCGGAACGCGCCGCGGCGCCGCCGAACGGACCGTGCGCGACCTCCCCGAGCTCTCGCGGCTCGTGCGGTCCCTCGTGTAGATGAACGACTTCCAGGCCATCGAGCGCGATCTCTCCGAGCTCCGCACGAGCTACGACGCGCTGCGCGCGTCGATCGCGAAGCGCGTCCTCGGGCAGGAGGAAGCGGTCGAGCTCCTGCTCTACGCGCTGCTCGCCGACGGGCACGTCTTGCTCGAGGGCGCGCCGGGGCTGGGGAAGACGACGCTGGTCCGCAGCCTCGCGGAAGCGCTCGACCTCTCGTTCCGCCGCATCCAGTTCACGCCGGACCTGATGCCCGCCGACATCGTCGGGACGCGCATCCTCGACGAGGACGCGCAGCACCGCCGCACGTTCCGATTCGAGCGCGGGCCGCTGTTCGCGCACGTCGTGCTCGCGGACGAGATCAATCGCGCGACGCCGCGGACGCAGTCCGCGCTCCTCGAAGCGATGGCCGAGCGCCAGGTCACGACGTTCGGCGAGACGCTCGCGCTCGAGCCGCCGTTCTTCGTCGCGGCGACGCAGAACCCGATCGAGATGGAAGGCACGTATCCGCTGCCGGAAGCTCAGGTCGATCGCTTCCTCCTGAAGATCGAGATCGGCGCGCCCAGCCTCGAGGGTCTCAAGTCGATCCTCTCGAGCACGACCGGCGCGGACGCCGAGCGCACGGTGGCGATCGAAGGGCGAGAGCGGCTGCTGCGCCTGCAGAAGCTCGTGCGCGAGGTCCCCGCGAGCTCGGACATGATCGATCTCGCCGCGCGCGTCGTGCTCGCGACGCATCCCGGCGCGAGCGCGCCCGAACGCGTGCGGCGTTACGTGCGCTACGGTTCGAGTCCGCGCGGTGGACAGGCGATGCTGCTTGCGGCGAAGGCGCGCGCCCTCGCGCACGGCCGATTGCACGTTTCGCGCGAGGATCTCGCGGCGGTGGCGAAGCCGTCGCTCCGCCATCGATTGATCGTGAACTTCGAAGGGGAAGCCGCGCAGATTCGCCCGGACGCGCTCGTGCAGGACGCCTGGGATCACGTCGCGCGCTAGTCCCCCGCTCCTTCGCCCGCGACCACGTCGTGTGCTATCCTCGCGGAGCACATGGATTGTCGCGTCGTCCTCGCGCAGACCGAGCCCATGCTCGGCAACGTGGCGCAGAACCTCGAACACCATCTCGAGGAGATCGACGCGGCCGCGGCTTCGCGGGCGGACATCGTGCTGTTCCCCGAGCTCTCGCTGACGGGTTATTTCCTGAAGGACCAGACCGCCGAAGTCGCGCTGCCGCTCGACTCTCCCGAGCTGAATGCGATCGCGTCGCGCTCGCGCGACATCTCGATCGGCGTCGGCTTCGTCGAGCTCGGCCGCGACGGTCGCACGTACAACTCGGTCGCGTTCTTCGAGGACGGCGAGATCCTGGAAGTGCACCGCAAGGTGCACCTCGTGCACTACGGCATGTTCGACGAGGGGCGCGACTTCGCCGGCGGCGAACGCTTCGCCGCGTTCGAGAGCAAGCACGGCCGCTTCGGCATCCTGATCTGCGAGGACATGTGGCACGTCGCGTCGAGCTACCTGCACTTCCTCGCGAACGTCGACGCGATCCTCGTGTCGAGCGCGGGGCCGGGACGAGGCGTGACGGAGGACGCGCCGCAGCTGCGCTCGACGCGCGTGTGGAACACGCTGCAGGAAGCGCTGGCACTCCTCTTCCAGACCTGGGTCGTGTACGTGAACCGCGTCGGCAGCGAGGACGGCGTCCTGTTCGCGGGCGGCTCGCGCGTGGTCGATCCGATGGGTCGCGTCGTCACGCAGATCGAAGGCTTCGACGCCGGCCGCGCGGAAGCGCGTCTCACCTCCGAAGCTCTGCGCCACGCGCGCACCGCGACGCCGCTGCGCCGCGACGAGAAACCCTGGATCGTGGCGCGCGAGCTCGCCCGCCTGCAGTCGCTCGCGCAAACATGAGCGGTCTCGACATCCAGCCCGCGCTCGTCGAAACCCTGCTCGTGCGCTTCCTGCGCTCGGAGGCGGGCAAGTTCGGCTTCTCGCGCGCGCTCCTGGGCCTGTCGGGCGGCATCGATTCGGCGGTGTCGGCCGCGCTCGCCGCGCGCGCGTTCGGGCCGAAGAACGTGCTCGGCGTGATCATGCCCTACCGCACGTCGAGCGCGGACAGCGAAGGCGACGCGATGAAGGTCGCCGCGCAGCTCGGCATCGAGACACGCCGCGTCGAGATCACCGCGATGGCGGAGGGCTACTTCGAGGAGCACGGGATCCGAGATCGGATCCGTCGCGGCAACGTGATGGCGCGCTCGCGCATGATCGTGCTCTACGACCTCTCGGTCGAATGGAAGGGCCTCGTCGTCGGGACGAGCAACAAGACCGAGCTGCTCCTGGGTTACTCGACTCAGTTCGGCGACTCGGCCAGCGCGCTCAACCCGCTGGGCGATCTCTACAAGCACCAGATCTACCAGCTCGCCCGCCACCTCGAATTGCCGAAGAGCGTGATCGAGAAGGCGCCTTCGGCCGACCTCTTCGTCGGGCAGACCGACGAAGCCGAGCTCGGCTTCACGTACTCCGACGTCGACCGGCTCCTCGTGCGCATGGTCGATCAGCGCTGGAGCGAGGACGAGCTCGTGCGCGACGGCTTCGATCCGGCGTTCGTGCGCCGCGTCGCGAAGCGCATCGTCGACAACCAGTACAAGCGCCTGCCGCCGGTGATCGCGAAGCTCTCCGAGCGCACGATCAACCACGATTTCCGCTACCTGCGCAGCTGGGGCCGTTAGAGCCGGCGCGTCGCCGCCGAGCTGGAATATGCTTGGTGAGCTCGGCGGCACAGCGATGCCCCCACCGAGCAGTCCGAGCCGCCGGTTGAAGTTCGTCACTCAGCTCCTCGCGAAGTCCGCTCGATCAGGGCCGTCCACAGGCCTCGTGGCCGGGTGTCTGGCGTCGCTCGCGATCCACGTCGTGCTCTTCGCGTTCGCGACGCGGTACGGCGATGCGTTCGCAGGCTGGACCGGGTCGGGATCCGCTGGATCGGGAGACGGCGAGCCGTCGTTCACGATCCACGTCCGCAAGGGTCGCTTGGACGGCTGGCAAGAAGCGTCCGTCTTCGACGCGCAAGCCGTCGCGGCGGCAACGACCGCGCAGTCCGAGCCTCGCGAGCCCGTGCCGGAGCTCTTCGAGCTGCCGGAGAACGCCGCGGTCCAGCCCGAGCCTTCGCGCGACACGCACGCGAACGATCCCGTCGATCCGTCGATCGCCGCGATCCCCGCGTACTCCGTGGAGCCGGCGATCGCGGCCGTGGAACCTACGTCTCCAAGCAACGAACTGCCGTCCAAGACGGATTCGAGTCCACGCGCCGACGAGACTCCGAGTTCCACGGAGCTCGCGACCGGAGCCTTGCCTTCGCCGCCCGCAGCACCTCTCGGGCGCACGGACGGGGGGGCGGACGGCAGGTCCGACGGCGGCGCCGATGGTGCTACCGGCGGCGGTGCTCGCTCTGACACGAGTGGAGACGTCGCGGCGACGAGCGGCGACGGCACCGGCGTCGCAGGCACCGCATCCGACGGCACGGACCAGCGTCCCGTCTACGCGCCGAAGCCGGAGTACCCGGCGATGTCCCGGCGACTCGGCGAGGAGGGCCAGGTGCACGTTCGAATCACGGTCGGGCGCGACGGGCGGGTCCTTTCCGTGAAGCTCGCGAAATCGTGCGGGTTCCCCAGGCTCGACCGCGCCGCGATCGAGACGATCGAACGCTGGCGTTTCACGGCCATGGATGCGCGCGATGCTCGGCCGAGCGTCACGATCGAACACCGCGTCACGTTCCGACTTCGTTGACGTCGAGGCCGCCGAGGACGGCCAGCGGTTCAGTACCGGATCAGGACTGCAGCTTGCGCGTCAGCTCTTCGATGTCGCACGACTCGACGAGCCGGCGATCGATCGGACCCATCCGCTCGAACTTGCGCATCTCGCTGCCGGTCCGGGCGTCGGAGCGCCGCTTCTCGTTCGACGCTTGTTCCGGCGTCTCGTCGCCGCGCGCCTTCGTCGTTTCTTGGATGACCTGCGTCAAGTTGGCCGGGAGCTCCTTGGGAAGCGCTTCGCGCCTCTCGAGGGCGGCCCGCGCGCGCAAGCACACGTCGAGCGTGCTCTGCAAGTTCGTCCGGATGCGGACCAGCCGCTCCGTGTCCCCGGTCGAGGTCGCGAGGGTCTTGCGCACTTTCGCGGTCGCCACCTCGAGCACCGCGATCAGGCAGTTGAGCTTGCGGATGAGCCGCTCGCGGTATTCGGGCGAGTCGAGGCTCGCCTCGGAAAAGGGTTCTTCCTGCGGGTTCTGGCTCATGGGGTGGCGAGGTCGTCGAGAGTTGCGACTTCCTAGAGTACCCCACGAACGTCCCGCGAGCCGGGCGCGGCTCGGGCGCTTTGCGCGGCGCACGGAACCGGCTGCCGAGGCGCGATCGCGCCCGCCGAACCCCTTCGGTCCGCCATCGTCCGCCTCGCTGCCGGCCTCGCGCTCGAGCGCCCGCGATCGCTCACTCCATCGCGGACTGGATCATGTCGAGCAGGGCGGTCTCGCCGACCTTTCCCACGACCGCGCAGCGCTTGTTCCCGAAGACGCCCTCGGCCGCGGTCCACGGACCGATCTGGTAGACGCGCACGGTGTGCGCGGGTTGCATCGGGCTGCTGCCGTGGAGCATCGGCGCGGTCGGCTGATCCGTGAAGAGATAGAAGACCTGCTCGGCGCCGTCGCCGTACGTCGCGTTCACCCAGGGTCCACCCGGCGCGTCGATCCGCGCGGCGCGGACGAGCTGATATCCGTGGGGGAGGAGCCGCGGCCATTGAACGGGGAAGCCGAGCTGCGCCTGCGCGGTCTGCTCCACGATCGGCTCGACGTCGAAGCGCGCACCGTGCAGCTCGACGCCGGTGAGGTCGGGGTTCAGCGTGAACGTCATGAACTCGACCGTCGCGACGGCGGCGCCGTTCACCGTTTCACGGCAGCGCATGACGAGACCCGTCTTCGGATCGACCTCGACGCGATAGAGGCTTCCGCCGCCCGCGAGACTCTGCACGTCCATCACGACGCACGAGCGACCGGCCACCGTCGTGCGGTCGGGAAGCACGTCGAGCGAGTAGTTCTGCTCGAACAGCGCGACCTCGCGGATGCGGAAGTCGCGGTGGAGGTACAGGAACGAATCGCGCGCGCTCTGCAGCAGCATGAAGACTTGCCGCTGAGCGTCCGTCATCGGCGGGGCCGCGACGTCGCCCGGAGTGATCAGGAACTGGCCGTGGCCGTCGGAGTACACCATCTCGGTGTAGTCCATGTGCTCGGGTTGCCCGTCCACCGCGTAGTCGAAGACGAGGCGCCGCTTGCCGCTGTAGGCGACCTTCAGCGGGGCTTCGGCCATTCGTTCGAGGAAGCGCATCGACGGGCCCAGGCCCGCGACGGCTTGGAGCTCGACGGACGGCGTGCTCGTCGACTTCGAATCGCAAGCGGCGAGCGACGCGGCGACGAGCAAGGCGAGGTATGCGACGCGCCTCATCGCACATCTCCTCGCTGCGCGTCGAGCAGGCCGCCGCTCAACCCGCTCAGCATGCCGCGCAGCAGCGGATCGGTGCTCGCGTCGAGGGACACGCGCCTGACCTCGAAGCTGTAGCGTGGCTCGGACTTGCCGCGCATCAAGAACACGCCGCCGCCCAGCACGACGACCAGGACCGCGGCCGCCAGCTGCAGGACGCGCTGCGGACGGCGCGTCATCGACGAATCGCTCGTGCCGGACGCGCGCTCCGCATCGCGACCGGCGAGCGCGCGCTCGATGCGGCGGCGCAGCTCCGGCGGGGCGGCGAGCCGCGCCAAGCGTCCCGCGAAACGACGCGCGATCGCCTTCGACGGATCGCGCAAGTCCTCGGAAACGAGGCGGTCGAGCACGTCGGGCGCGCTCGCGCGATCGAGCGCGCGCGGCTCGAGCACCTTGCGGTCCAGCTCGCCGGGAACGTTCCAGCGCGCGAGATCGGCGATGTGCGCGACGGCCCGCGCCTGACGGTATCCCGCGTGGCACGCGGCGACGACGCGCCCGTCGAGCTCCACCGGCACGTCGCGTCGCGGCAGCGCGCCGAGCGCGCGCTGGTGCGAGCCGACGCGGACGGCGAACGCCGCGCACGCGGCGCACGAGTCGAGATGTTCCCGCATGTCACGGGACAGGACGTCGCCGTCGCCCGTCCGGGCGATCAGTCGTTCCTGGCATTCGTGGCAGCGGTTGGACATGTCGGGGATCAACGCAGGTAGTACTTGTCGAGCACGGGGGTGAGCTCACGGTCGAGCGCTTCGTGCGCGCGCGACAAACGCGACTTCACGGTGCCCAGAGAGATCTGAAGCGTCTCCGAGATCTCGTCGTACGAGAGGTTCTCGACGTAGCGCAGCACGGTGATTGCGCGCATCTTCGGGCTGAGGCGCAGGATCGCGGCCTGGATCTCCCCTTCGAGCTCGTGGCGCGACGCGGCCGCCATGGGCATCTCGATCCGGTCGTCGCGCAGGTCCATCCGCGGCAGCTCGTTCTGCTCGACGGCCGGAGCGGTGTCGAGCGACGCCAGCCAGCGCGTGCTCGCCCGCCGCTTCATGTCGATGCTGGCGTTGACGGCGATCCGGTACACCCAGCTCGAGAACTTGGCCTCGAATCGGAAGTCGCCGATCTTCCGGAAGACGATTCCGAACGTCTCCTGGGAGGCGTCCAGGGCGTCGGTCGCGCTGCCGGTGATCCGGTAGCAGACGTTGTAGACCCGGTCCTTGTACTGGTCGTACAGACGGCGAAATGCGCCATCCAAGCCCGTGGGGGTGGCTCCCTGGCAGGCCTCGATCAGCTCGCGATCCGGATCCAGCTTCATCGACGATGCTATGGACGCCAATTTCCTATGGGTGGTTCCGTGGCGCCCCTCCCCTTGTCAGACCAGTGACGGATTCCGTACGAGCGCCAGACATCGCGCACCAACGGAACTTCCGTGGCCACCGCAATCACGGCGGCCATGGATTGAACTGTCCTGACACGAACCGGGGGGGTCAGCCGCCGATCAGAATCACCGGGTCGATCGTGGTGTGTGTGGAGCCCACCGACGAGCTGCAGGACGGCGGACAAGACGAGTCCCAACCTTCCTGACACTCCGCCGAGATCACTTCCTGGGTGACGACGGCGCCGCTGACGCCGACGGGCGACGAGCGCTGGGCGCAGATCTCATCTTCAGACCAGTTCGACGGAACTTCCTCTTCCTCGTCGAGCGGCAGCGGGCGGAACACGGTTCCCCCGCCACCGGCCGCGGGGGCATGACCCGCGGTGCTGTTGGTGCTGTTGAGCGAGTAGGTCGGATTGTCCTGGACGAGCAGGATCATGTCGTCCATGAACCGGAGCTCGGCGGTGTCGGCCGAGTTCGCAACGGTCGAGCCGTGGCCTGTGATCGTCGCGAAGAACGTCGCCTCGCGGACGCGTTGGATCCAATCCGGCGCCACCGGGATGTCGAGAAGCGCGACGAGAGAGCGCGGATCTTCCGCAGGCATCACGATCATCTCGCTCGTCGTGAAGATCCGCGAGTTCGTCAGATCGAACAGTCGACCGCCGACTTGCGCGCCGAACATGACGCGCAACGAGTCGAGCTGCTCGACGCGACAATAGACGGCGAGCATCACGTGCACTTTGCCCTCGGCCCCGTGCGCGGTCATGCCGATGCTCAAGCGCTCGGCGTTGGGTCGCCATTCGTCGAAGAGCGGCGACGACTTGCGCGCTAACTCCTCGAGATCGCTGAATCCGTCGCGATCCGTGTCCACCCTGACGATCGACGTTCCCAAGATCCTCTCTTGGCGATCCGTGAGCCCATCTCCATCCGTATCCGTCGGAGCGGATCGCGCTGCGCTCAGTCGCGGCGGACTGTACAGGCTGGTCCCCACGAACGCGGTGCCCGCGACGGCGACCGCGAGCGGTGCGATCAGGGACCATCCGGACGACCCGACCCTCGACGTTGCGAAATTCTTCATAGGGAGGTGGCTCCAGCGTGAATTGCCGCTGTAGGGAGGAGGTCCGCTGGGGAACGCCACAATCGTAAGTCCAACCTGCCGAAATGGTCAATGTAACCCGATCTCTCCGGGCTTCCCGTCGCACGACTCCAACGCGCGCGCTCGTCGCGGCCCACGCCGGCTAGGGTGATTCCACGCCGACTGATAGGATCTCGCCTCCCAACGCGCGCCCGTAGCTCAGCTGGATAGAGCGGCGGCCTCCGGAGCCGCAGGCCACAGGTT
>CAZQHA010000008.1:0-22890 GCA_964592795.1 uncultured Planctomycetaceae bacterium
TCAGGATCGAGCCGACGGGGTCGGATACCTGCATTCAGCCGATCGGGGGGACCGCTCGAGGGACGGGGATTCGAGGCGCGGGACCCAGTACGAAGTTGATTCTATGGCAGCCCTTGGACGCGGTAACAGAAACTGAACTGCGTCTTTTCCGCATCCTTTTGTCGCGCACGGATGCGGCGACTCAAGTCGCGATCGCCAAAGAACTTGGCTTGGGGGAAAACTCTCTGTCCAGCCCGATCCGCCGGGGGTTTCGACGCGATCGAGGCGCCGTCGAGCCGCTTCGCCGCACGCGCCCGAACGACTGCGGCGGAGAAATCCCGCGTGAGGGCTGCGGTTCGCCGAGCATGCGACGAGGATGGCGAGCGTGCGCCGGGAAGAGATCGTGCTGGAACTCGCGAGCGAAGTCGGCTTCGACGTCGCCGGCATCGCTCCGCTGCGCGCTCCACGGGACTCCGACCGGTTCGATGCGTGGCTCGATGCTGGCCACCATGGCTCGATGGAGTACCTGGCGCGCAATCGCGATCGCATCCGGGACCCGCGAAGCGTGATGCCTACCGGCCGCAGCATGGTGATCGTGGGTTTGGCGCATTCCCGAACGTCGGTAGAACTGCCCGACGGAGCGCGGGTGGCGCGCTACGCGGCCGGACGCGAGTACCACACGCTGATCCAACGGAAGCTGCGCAAGCTCGCGCGGCGTCTGAAACGCGCCGGGGTCACCGGCAAGGACAGGCGCATCGTCGACGCCGGTCCGCTCCTGGAACGTTCTCACGCCGCGGAGGCCGGCCTGGGATTCCAGTCGAAGGCCGCGAACCTGCTGCACCCCCGCTTCGGACCGTGGTTCTTCCTCGGCGAGATCTTGCTCGAGGCCGAGCTCGAGCCGACAGCCGCGCCTCCGGCCGGGTCGTGCGGGACGTGCACGGCGTGCATCGACGCGTGTCCGACCCAAGCCATCCCGCAGCCGGGCGTCGTCGACGCCAGGCGGTGCATCAGCTACCACACGATCGAGAACCGCGGGACCGTCCCGGAGGAGCTCAGGCCGGCGATGGGCGCGTGGGCGTTCGGGTGCGACGTGTGTTCGGAAGTCTGCCCGTGGGGCAGCAAGGCTCCCGACCTCACCGCCCGCTTCGGCACGCACAGCGCCATAGCCGAAGCCGGGCTCGTGGAGTGGCTCGAGCCCCCCCCATCCTTCCACGAGTGGCTGGAGGGGTCTCCGCTGAAGCGGGCGGGGCGCGAGGGATTGGCGCGCAACGCTGCGATTGCGCTCGGCAACCTGCCCTCCGATCGCGGGCGGCGCGCTCTCCTGAGGGCGCTCAGCTTCGATCCGTCGGCTCTGGTGCGAGAGGCCGCGGCATGGTCGCTCGCTCACGCGCACGCACGAGACCAGGGTGTGCCGCAAGCGATCGATCGGTGGCGAAGGCTGGACGGCCCGGCGGATCCGCGCGTCGATTCGCTTGAACATTCGCGCTGAGCGTTCAATATTTAGGACGTCTCATTTCATTGCGGCCGGCAGGCTCAAGTCGACGATTCCGCAACCATTGCGTTTCCAACCGTTTAACGCGCTGAGCCTCCCGGTCGAGTCTTGTCCAGCACTCGGCACCTAGGAACTTGCACTCCGCATCGAACGCCCGGTGACGTCGTATTCTCTCGACATCGCGACTTGGGGTCCACGTCCGCGGCCGCGGGCGACGCGCGAGCCTAACGCGCGCCGCCATACAAAGTTGCATTCTTGGGCCTCGACCGCGCGCTCGATGGCGAGGGACTTGCTCCAGCGGCGCGCCCACCGGCACGGAGGACGAACACTCGACACGAATGGAACCGCGCGACTACTACACCGACCTCAAGTACTGCAGTAAGTGCAGGAAGTACGTCTCCTACCTGATGGGCATGGAGCACTCCTACTGCACGGCGTGCGGCAATCGAGTGCGCCTCTTCTCCGAGAACGACTGGGTCGCGTTCAACGACAGCCTGACCCGTCAAAAGCCCAAGGGTGGACGACCGCGCAAGCAGCGAGGCAAGGAGTCGGCGTGAGCCGGCCGACGCCCGACACAGCGTCGCGATCCCGCTGCGGACTGGAAGATTCCTGATGGTGGCCCGGCCTGTCGCGATCGTCGCGACAGGCTCGGTCATTGGGCGCGCAGGCGTCGGTAGCGCTCCCCCGCGCGCAGCTGGTTCTGCAGGTCCTTGAGCCGCGCGTAGTACTCCTCGAGCCGCTTCCACGCCGACGCGTCGTCCGCGCCGATCGATTCGAGCGACTTCGCCGCGACGCTCGCTCCGTCCTCGTCGCCCAAGTCCTCGAGCACGTCGAGCGCGAGGATGCGCAGCGCCACGTCGCGCGGACGCTCGAGCAGCGCATGCGCGAGCGCGGTCCGCGTGCGCGCGACGTCGCCCGCCTTGCGGTGAAGCTCGACGATCTGCAAGAGCAGCGGCAGCTGGTGGGGCCGGAACTCGAGGCGCGACTCGAGCGAACGGAGATCCTGCGCGATCGCCTGAAGCTCGTTGAACCGTGCATGCGCCGCGCGGCCCTCGTCGTCCTTGCCGAGCTCGAGCAACACACGGCCGAGGATGAACCAGGTTCGGGCCTGGTAGGGATCGAGATCGCGCGCCTTTTCCGCCGCGACCCGCGCCTCCTCGGTCCGACCGAGGTCGAAGAGAATGTGCGCCCGCCACGTCCAAGCGTCGATGTGCTCGGGTTCGGTCTCGAGGACTCGCGCGAGCAGTTCGAGCGCCTTCGCGCCGTCTCCGAGGCGCATGTGCGTGAGCGCGAGACCGCGCACGGCCTCGACCTCGCCGGGCGCGACCGCGAGCACGCGTTCATAGTGCGCCTTGGCCTTCTCGTACTCGCCGAGCGTGTAGTAGCAGTGTCCGAGCGTGCGCGTCTCGCCCAGCTTCTGCGGCACCTGTCGCACGAAGCGCTCGAACATCTCGACGGCATCCGAGTAGCGCTGCAACTTGAAGTAAATGATCCCCGCTTGGTGCAGAGCCGGCGGATACTCCGGCTCCTTCTCGAGCAGCGCGTAGAGCGCGCGCAACGCCATCGGCAGATCGTTGTCGGCGAGCGCCGCGCGTGCGTCGTGGAAGTCGCTCGGGATGTCTTCCGGGCGGATTTCAACTTCGCCGAACGCTTTCCACCGTCCTTCGGGCGCCCGCGGGAGGTCGCGAGGATCGCGCTTCAAGACCGATCGGCGCTGCGCGCGCTCCTCGAGGCGTTCGGCAACACGCGAGTCTTGCGTGCGCGTGATCGCGGGCGTCGCGACCGACGCGAGCCAGGCCAGCACGAGGCTCCCCGCGGCGATCACGGAGTCTCCTCTTCGATCGTCAGGACGCGATCGACGGCGACGTCGCTCAACGACTGCTCGCGTCCCGACGGCCAGCGGACGACGACGCGCTTCAGGCGATCGACGGTCCCGAGCCCGAAGTGCGCCTCCGCGGGCACGCTGGCCTGGTAGCCGCCCGCGGTGCGGATCTCGCTCCAGCGCGTTCCGCCCTCCCACTCGACCGTGACGCGAGCTCCGAGCGCGAAGCGGTTCGCGCTCTTCGACCGCAGCCGCACGCGCAGCCAGTGCGCCTTGGCGCCGCGCTCGGTCTCGTTCAAGAGCACGCGCGGCGAGCCCTCGACCTGCAGGCCGACGAGATCGAGGTCGCCGTCGCCATCGAGGTCGGCTGCCGCGGACGCGCGCGACACCTTCGGCCCCGCGTCGCTCAGCGACTCGGCCACGAACTTTCCGTCGCCGGTGTTGCGGTACAAGTGATCGAGCTGCGCGTAGGTCGTGTCGGTGCCGGGGCGATCGGCCTGCGGATAGACGTGTCCGTACAACGCCGACAGGTCCAGATCTCCGTCGAGATCGAAGTCCGCCATCGTCGTGCCCCAGCCGAGCATCGGGATGCTCGGCCCTCCCAATCCCGTGCTCGAGGACCGCTCGCGGAAGCCGCGATCCTTGACGGACACGTAGAGCGACTTGCTCTCGCCCGAGAAGTTCGTCACGAACAGGTCGGCGCGCCCATCGCCGTTCCAATCGCCGCACGCGAGCCCCATGCTCGCCTGCTCCTTGCCGTTGACGTCGTGGCTGACGCCCGCCTTGAAGGCGACTTCGGCGAAGGTGCCGTCGCCCTGGTTCTCCCACAGGTGGTTCGCCATCGAGTCGTTCCCGACGAAGAGATCCGTGTCCCCGTCGTTGTCGTAGTCGAGCGTGATCACGCCGAGTCCGAACGCGACCGTCTTCGGGCGGAACTTCGCGTCGGCGGTCACCTCGCGGAACGTCCCGTCTCCGATCCCCTTGTACAGCTGGTCCGGCACCGGCGTCAGCCCTTCCGGACCGCACATCACGTCGAGGTTCTTCCACCGACATGCGTCCGAGCCCGGTTTCCCCACCGTCATCGGATCGAACACGAGATAGTTCACCACGACGAGGTCGAGCACGCCGTCTCTGTCGTAATCGAGGAGCGCCGCGCTCGTGCTCCACGCATCGCCCACCAGTCCGGCTTCGGCGGTCGTTTCCGTGAAGCCCTTGCCGGCGTTGTTCAAGAACACGCGATTGGGACCCCACTCGGTGATCACGAGATCGGGCCATCCATCGCCGTTGAGGTCTCCGGACGTGCCGCCCATCCCCCATCGACCGGGCGCCATCGCCCACGCCTCCGGAGCGGGCGCGAACGTGCCGTCGCCCTTGCCGAGGAAGAGTCGCGGAGGCAGCCCGCGCTCGCGCTTCGCGGTCCGCTCGAGCGTCGAACCATCGACGATCACGACGTCGAACTTGCCGTCGCCGTCGAAGTCGTCGACGAGCACTCCGCCGCCGTTGACCTCGATGATGTAGTCCTTGGCGGGACTTCCGCACGTCGTCGTCACGTTCGGCAACGCGCGCGCGCTGATGTCACGGAACAGCGGCCGCGAAGGAGTGGCAGCCTGCGTCGTGAGCGATGCCGCCGTGGAGAAGAGAAGAGCTCCGATCATGGTCATGCCGTCCCAGACATCGTTGGTTCCAGCGAGTGGGACCGCAAATGCGCCCGGCGCAGGGACCGCGGGTACGCGCCCTGCGCCGGAAAGCTAGCAATCGTTCCGCGGATCGCCGATCCGCCCGCGATCACCAGTCGATCGAGAACCCGTTCGACCAGTTGGTGGTGCCCGAGTTGCAGAAGTTCGCGGCCGTGTTGCGGTAGAAGAGCTGGTAGTAGGCCGTCTGACCCGGCGCCTGCAGCGTCTGCACGGAGACGGGAGTCGTCTGGACCGTGTTCGGATACGTCCAGTGGCCGATCGGCGCCCCCGCCGTCGCCGCGAAGTGAGCTCCGAAGCGCAGGAGCGCACCGTCCACGCAGCGGATGCCGTCGCCGTTCGCGATGCCGCTCGGCACGCTGCCGTTGCCCTTGAGCATCAGCCCGAAGCTGACGTAGTTCGGACTGATCAGCACATCGAACGCGACCGTGTCGGGCGACGTCGTGCCGGTGGCGCTGAGGATCGCGCCATCCGCGCTCTGCGAGTTCGCGCAGCCGTGGAACGGAGCCGCCGGCGGATTCGGGACCACGTTCGGCGGGACGCACGGGCACGGGATCGCGGTCGAGCCGTCGCCGAAGCAATACGGCGTGCCGAGCGCGTTGCCGAGCAGCGGGATCCGACGAGCGTCGGTGACGGTGACGTTGCCGGGCCAATCGGTGAAGCGCAGCTCGTAGCACAGCTCGATGCCGGTCGCGCCCACGTTGTCATCCATGCGGAAGCGGTAGAGCTGGCCGCCGGAGTACGTGCCGTCGATCGTGGTCGCCGTTCCGGTGACGGTCACCTGCCCGTTGAAGCCGCCCGGAACGCTCGTGTAGTCGTACACGCCGGGCGTGACGAACGTCTGCGAGTGCGTGCCGAGGCTCGCGATGCTTCCCGAGTCGTACGTGTACGGCGCGGTGGTGCTCTCGACGGTCTGTGTCACGCCCGAGTTGTTCGTCCAGGTGATGGTCGTCCCCGCCGGCACGTTGAGCGCGGGCGGGTTGAAGCCGCCGCCGGTGATCGAGATCGCCGCGGTCGAAGGCGACGTGTTGATCTTGTAGGTCGCCGTCGCCGTCACGTAGTTGACGCCGTCGTCGAGCACCTGATCGCTCCCCTTGGAGTGCACGTTGGCCGGGCCGAGCGCGGGCGCCGTCGCGGGCGTCTTGTGACCCGTGACGATCGGCGGCAGCGTGTCCGCGGTTCCCGTGTTCTGGTAGTACTTGTTCGCCCACTGCGCCATGTTCGACTCGCCCTGCGCGGTGACGAAGTCGTACTTGCCGTCGTTGTTCAGGTCGACGACCGCGACGTCGAGCGTCGAATTCGAGTTGAACGTGATCGCCGCGGCGCTGACGTCGACGAACGAGAAGCTGCCGTCGTTGCGGTACACGTACTCGTGCGTACCGAGCGACCCGACGAAGATGTCGTAGTCCGAGTCGTTGTCGTAGTCGAAGAGCGCGATCTCGTTGTCGTCGACGTTCGGTCCGATCGGAGTCAACGTCGAGAAGCCGAGCGACGTGCTCGGAACGATGTTGTTCCGCACCGCGCCTTCCTGGAAGTTGCTCAGCGACACGAAGAAGAGGTCGAGGTCGTTGTCGTTGTCGAGATCGCCGACTTCGGCCTCGTACGTCGAGCCGTTTCCCGCCGTCACCATCGACGACGCGTCGGAGAACGTGCCCGCGCCGTTGTTGAGCATCAGGTAGTGATTCCCGCCCGCGTTGACCGCGCGGGTGCTGCCGAAGAAGTCCAGGTCGAAGTCGTTGTCGACGTCGACGAGCTGGACGTCCATCTGCTCGGCTTTGTTCGGCGCGCCGAGCGCGACCGCGTTCTCCGTGAAGTTCCCGACGCCGTCGTTGAAGAAGAGGTGCGGCTTGTTGGCTCCGCCGCCGAGGTACGCGTCGTTGATGATGAGGTCGAGGTCGCCGTCGTCGTCCAGGTCGCCGAACTGCGCGTTGCCCGACGAGTAGTTGCTCGTGAGCCCGCGCGCGGCGCCTTCCTGATTGAAGAAGCCGGGGTTCGCGAGGCCCTGGTTGATGTACAGGAACGGCGGATCGGTGAAGAACGCGTTCGCGAACAGCGCGTCGACCCAGCCGTCGCCGGTCACGTCACCGGTGCACACGCCCTTGCCGTTCGACAGGTTCGCGCCCAGGCGCGCCACGCTCTCGTCGGCGAAGTTCCACGCGCCGATCTCGATGAGCTTGTTGATCATCAGGACGTTCTGCCGTTGCGTCCCGGCGAACGAGAAGCCCTCTCCGTCCGCGAAGAACAGATCCAGGTCGCCGTCCTTGTCGACGTCCGCGCACTCGACTCCCTCGGTCCATCGCGCGGTGCCCGGGAAGTTCGTGACCCCGGAGAATTGCTGCGCCGCCGCGAGGGCGGGGAACGCGAGCACCGAAGCCAGGGGGAGAAGACGTCCGACTGTCAGGGGTCGTGTGAGTCGCATCTGGGGGGGTCCGTTGGACGGGTAGAGCCCGAGCGCATCCCAGTGCGAGCCACGGCTCGGCGTTGGAAGCGCCCGAGGAACCGAGCCGCATCGCGTCGTAAGGAAAGTTTGCACCAATTCTAGCCAGCGAGCCGAGTCTCGCTAGACGACGCCCGCCACCCGGCGCCCTAGAACGGAAGCGTTAGGAGGGTCCCTCGCGTTTCCAGGTTCCCGAGAGTTCGCCCGTTACGATGCCGCCAACGCCCATGGACGCTCGATCTCGCCTGGCCGAATCACGCGTGATGCTGCTCTTCACGCCCGAGCTCTGCGGCGAGCGGGACGCGCTCGCGGTGCTCGACGCCGCGCTCCCCTGGCTGGACGCAGTCCAAGTCCGGCCCAAGCCGCCCCCCTCTGCGAGCGGTGCTCCCTGCCCGGCGCGAGAAACGTACGACTGGTGCCTTCGCGTCATCGACGTATGCGCCGTCCGGGGGGATCGCCGGCCGCTGGTGCTGGTCGACGACCGGGTCGACGTCGCGGCGGCGCTCGCCGGCCGAGGATGTCACGGCGTGCACGTCGGCCAAGACGACTGTCCCGTAACGGACGCACGGCGGTTCCTCGGCCCTGGCCCGCTGATCGGACTCTCCACGCACGACGCAGAGCAGGTTGCGCGCGCGCACGAGCTCTCCGTCGACTACCTCGGTTTCGGGCCGATCCACGCCACGGCGACGAAGGGCTACGCCCGCGGGCTCGGCGTCGCCGCGTGCGCGGCCGCCACGCGCGGTTCGACGCTGCCGGTGTTCGCGATCGGCGGGATCGATCTCTCGAACGTGAGCGGACTCTCGTGCACGGGCCGGATCGCGGTCAGCGGCGCGATCCTGTGCGCCGCGGATCCGGCGCAAGCGGCACGGGCGCTGCGAGCCGCGCTCGTCGCACCGGAGCACCCGTCACCGGCGTAGGCGCGACGGAACGGCGAGCGCTCGGCTCATTCGGTGCCCACGGCTCCGCGCGCCGATCGGACGAGGAACATCGCGTCGCCGAAGCTGTAGAAGCGGTAGCCGGCGTGGATGGCTTCGCGATACAGCCGCAGGATTCGCTCCCGCCCCGCGAACGCGCTGACGAGCATCAAGAGAGTGCTGCGCGGCAGGTGAAAGTTCGTGAGGAGCGCGTCGACGACTTTGAACCGATACCCCGGCGTGAGGAAGATCGACGTCTCGCCGGCACCGGCACGCACGACATTGCGCTCGTCGGCGCAGGCCTCGAGCACGCGCACGCTCGTCGTCCCCACTGCGACGACGCGACCGCCGCGCGCGCGCGTGCGAGCGATCGCTTCCGCGGTCGCCGCCGGCAGAGCAAACGACTCCGAGTGCATCGTGTGGTCGGCGACGTCGTCGACCTCGACCGACTGGAACGTCCCGGCGCCGACGTGCAGCGTCACCGACGCCCGCTCGACCCCTCGCGCATCGAGGGCCGCGAAGAGCTGCGGCGTGAAGTGCAGTCCGGCCGTGGGCGCCGCGATCGCGCCCGGCTCGCGCGCGAAGACGGTCTGGTAGCGCTCGCGATCCAGGGCGCTGCGTGGATCGAGATCGGGAGCACGGCGGATGTACGGCGGCAGCGGCATCCGTCCGAACTCGTCGAGGAGTTGCCGGAGATCCCTGCCGCTCGCGCTCGGGTCGGCGATCTCGAAGATCCACTCCGCCGCGGGTCGCCCGTCGTCTTGTCGAGTGCGCTCGACGGCCCAGCCGTGGAGGCGTCCGCCTTCCAGGTCGAATCGTTCGCCGAGCTTGATGCGGCGACCGGGCTTCGCGAGCGCGCTCACGCACGTCCCGCCGAAGGAGCTCGCGCGCTCCACGGGCTTCAGGACGAGCAGCTCGATCGCTCCCCCCGACGCGCGGCGGCCGCGCAGACGGGCGGGCACGACGCGTGTGTCGTTGACGACGAGGAGGTCGCGTTCCGAGAGGAGCTGCGGGAGATCGCGGACGATTCCGTGCCGCGTCGCGTCGTTCGGCACGTCGTGCACGAGCAGCCGGGCGGCGTCTCGCGGCTCGATCGGATCGTGGGCGATGCGATCCTCGGGCAGGTCGTACTCGAAGTCGGAGACCTTCAACTCTGCTCGGGCTCGCGCGGCTCGGATGCGTGACTGCGCGGAATCCGATCCATCAACCCATACGGATCTACCCGTGACTCGCGCCCGCGGATTGTGTCACTCCGTCCGCGTCTCCGCGAGCAGTGCCAAGAAACCGTGAAACTGGGCGCCGACGCAGAAGATCTGGACATCAGGACTCAACAAGTTCCGATCTTGTCGTAAAGGACGCCCGGAGCCGTGTGGGTTCCATGACTCGGACTTGCGCCCGGGGGGGCCGCGGTCCGAGTCCGATCCTTCCCTTACGGGAAGGTCGCGTTAGGACCGCTGGCAACGAAGACTGCCGGCGGTCCTTCTTTTTACGCGCTCTCGGCCGGCGGTGCGGGTGAGCGCCACGCGGAATCCTGTCCGAGCGCGGACTCGTCGAGGCCCGCTTCGTCCATCCGCGCGACGAGCGTGTCGGGGTCCCAGCCGAGGTACATCGCCGCGCGCGTCTTGTTGAGACGTCCACCGAGCTTTCGCGTGGTCCGCAGCGCGCTCGAAAGATCCGCTCGCGACGGATGGCGAGACGGCAACCGCCGGACGAGCTCGACCTGGAACCGGCTGGCGACGAGCGCGACGTCCTCGCACGACACGGCACCCGGTGCGCGACCGCGCTGGGCGCGGGTGAGGACGACGAGCTTGTACACGAGGTTCTCGAGCTCGCGGATGTTCCCCGACCAAGGCTGTCGCCAGAGGAGCGCGAGCGCTTCGTCGGTGAACTCCGGCGCGCGCAGCCCCTCCTCGCGCGCGAAGCGCTCGCCGAGACACGCGACGAGAGGGAGGATGTCCTCGCGCCGCTGCGCGAGCGGCGGCACGGCGAGCTGCAGGCGGTCGAGCCGGCGAGCGAGATCCGGCCGCAGCACACCTGCGTTCAATCCCGCGCGCGTCGTCGCGATCACGCGCGTGTCGATCTCGACTCCGTCGGAGCCGTCGACGTCGATCCGCGCCTCGAGCGGACCCTCGAGCGCGCCGATCCATGCGTCCTGCTGTGCCGGCGAGAGCCGTTCGACGTCGTCGACCAAGAGGCTTCCGCCGGCGGCGCCCGCGACGCGCTTCGTCCACGCTTCGGGGCTGGGGTCGACTCCACACGTGAACAGCCTCAACGGGCCGGACGCGGAAGCGCTCTCGAAGTGCAGCCAACGTGCGAGCACGAGCTTCCCCGTTCCAGCATCGCCGACGAGAACGACCGGCGACGACGAGCGCGCCGCCGCGAACAGGTGCTCCGAGAACGCGCGGAAGTCGGCGCGGAACGCGTCGAACCACACGTCGAAGCCGAATTGAGCGCGGTGCCAGTTGCGGAACTGTGCCAGGCGCAGCGCGAGCCCGGCGCGCTCGACGATCGGCGCGTACCGTTCGATGTCCCCGGCGCGGAAGTCGCGGCGGCGACTCGATTCGATCGCGAGCAGTCCGCAGATGCCGGAGCCGCACGGCAGCGGAAACACGACGCCGGATCCGGCGTCGGCGTGGATCGCCAGGCGCGCGTCCGGCTCCTCGAACTGAACGATGCCTCCCGTGACGAGCGCGCGTCGAACCGCCGCGCGCCGCCCGCCGCGCGTGTCGCACAATCCCGCGCCCTCGCCGCCTTGCGCGACGCAGCGCAGCTCGCGTCCGTCGATCCCGCCGCTCCGTTGGCCGTCGGCGACCACGATTCCCCACCAGCGCCGCTGCGACGTCTTGATGCCGAGCTCCAGAACGAGATCCTCGAACACCGTGCGCGAAATGCGGTCGTCCGCGGCCGGCAGGAACGCGTCCGCGCGCTCGGCGCCGCCGGTCGCCGCGACCGCGCCCGCTGCGGGCTCGATCGTCGCCGCGGAGCGCCAGGCGCGCGCCATCGATCGCAGCCGTGCGTCGCTCGGCAGAAGGTAGTGCTCGCATTCGACGTGGATCCACCCGAGCACCTCCTGCTCGTCGTCGAGGATCGGCGCGAGCGCGAGCGACAGCGTCGACTCGGGGCCGAGCACCCCCGGGAGAGGCTCGTCGCCGGCGCGCAGCGCCTTCACGACGTCCGCGGTCACGACGAGCCGGTGCTCGCGCTCGCTCGGCATCGCGAACGCGTCCTCCCGCCCCGCGATCCAACGTTCCACCGCCGGCCGGAGTCCGGGCGCGACGTCGAGCGCGACCGGCCGCGCGCTGCGATCACGGCGGAGCGCGAACACGGCGAGCACCGCCGCGCCGATCTCGCCGCGGTCGCGAACCGGCGCGAGCTCGCGATTCGCGCCGGCTGGGTCCGCCGGATCGGGCGCGCGTCCCGCGAGGCAAGGCAACCACTCCGGCCGGTGAGCGCGCAGCGCGGCGAGCGGCGCAGGCAGCGGACCCGGCCAGGGCCGCAAGCCGACGATCACGCTCTTCGCGCCCGCGGCGTCGCCCAGGCACAAGCGCGTCCACGCGAGCAGCTGCCTCAGCCGGACATCGGCTCCGACGAGCGCCAAGTGCTCGAACAGCCATGCGCGCGCGTCGCGCACGGCGCCGCGGTCGAGGAGGCATTCGGCGACGCACGCCGCGAGCGCACGCGTGATCCGCGCGCCGGCGCGCTCGCGCGACGCCGCGTCGAACGCGGCGCGGAAGTGGCGTTCGGCGGCGCGCGATCCCTCGCGAGCACGGACGGCGCATGCTTTCCAGCGAGCGACGTCGTGCGCGCTCGCGGAGAGTCGCTCGAGGCTCTGGATCAGTCGATCGGCCACGGCGAGCGCGGGCTCGTCCGGCTCCGGCACGCCCGCCAGCCAGGGCAACGTCGTCCGGAACTCCGCCGCGAGCTGCCACGCCTGCTGCACGCCGAGCTCGGGCTCGCCCAGCCACGCGAAGCTCTCCGCGGGAGGTCGGAGATGGTGGCGCAGGAGATCGTCGAGCGCCTGCTCGAGCGATTCGCGGTCCTGTCGCTCGAGCTCGCCGCTCGCGCGTTCGAAATCGATGCCGACCGAGCTCGCGCGCTGGGCGCGAGCATCGTCCGACAGGAGGCGCAGGAAGTGAGTGACGCGCCGGGCACGATTCATCTCGGCTTCGTGCGTGCCCGGGAGCAGAAGATCGAGCGCGTCGTCCGTGCGAGCCATGCGCGTCAGCTCGCGACGGACGCGAGGCAGCGCCGCCCCGCGTCGCAGGGATCGAGAGCCAGCGCTTCGCCGGCGATCGCGCGCGCGCCAGCCCAGCGCGCGATCGGACGGGCCGCGCAGAACCGGAGCGTGGCCGGGCCTTCGAAACCGTCGACGCGCCAACCCGCGAGCTCCTGTCGCGCTCGCCGCCTCCAGTCGTGGAGCTCTACGGAGGCTTCGGCATCGACCTCGCGACGGAGCCAGGCCGCCTCGCGGAGCAGGCGACCGACCTCGATCACGTGCACGCGAGCAAGCTCGCGCTCGGCCGCTGCGAGGCACACTCCGCCGGAGGAACGCGTCGACGTCCGGACCGGGAGCCACGCGGCATGGTGTGCGAGGTCGCCGCGCAGGTCGAGCAGCGCCCGACGGACGATCTGCGAATCGAGATTCACGAGGACTCCTCCGATCGGGGTTTCTTGGTCTGTGCGCTGAGCAAGACGTCGAGCGCTCGCCGTGCGCGCCGCGCGATCTCGGTGCCGCTCTCGCCGCGCTGATGCGCGCAGGCGTCGAGCGAGCGGCCCTCGATCACGAGGTCGAAGAACGCGCTGCGCTCGGGAAGCGGCAGTCGGTTGAAGAGCACGCACGCGGCGCGCATCGATTCGGGATCCAAGCCGAGCGGCCGAGCGAGCGCCGCGAACGCGCCCGCGTGCGTGGCCTCGGCGCTCGATCCGCTGTGCGCGGCCTCGTGGTCCTCCGCGAGGAGCTCGGCGATCGATTCGCCGACGATCGATTCGAGCCACGCCGACAGCTCCGGTCGCCCGCGGTATCGCACCGCCGCGCGCGCGCAACGCGCGAGGCTGCGCAGGTGCACGCGGTCCGCGTCGAGGAGGTAGCACTCGGCACGCATTCGGCGCGCGACGTGCTCTCGCAGCTCGAGCGGATCTCCCTGGACGATGCGGCTCAGGATCTCGCGCGCCGAACCGCCGGCGAACAGAACGGCCCAGCGCGCGCTGACGGCACGCTGCGCGGCGGGATCCTCCACCGAGGATCCCGGGACTGTCTTCCCACCCTCTGGCGGCTCGGCGGCCCAGAGCGACTTCTGCACGTCGGACATGCGATCCTCCGTTCGGACGAGTGCGTGCCGTCGATTGCGAGCGACGGTGAATCGGTGCGCAGTCTACTGCGATCGCGCGAAACCGGTCCGCGCCCGCCCGTTCCGCGCGCCGGCGAATGGACCGAAAGCGACGCGTCGCGCGGCCGCGAGGGCCGAAATGCGGCGCCGGGAGAGATTTCGAGAACGGCGGGCAAGCGAGCCGCGGAGCCGGCCGATTCCCCAATTCGTGGATCGGCGCTCACCCCGGGCCGAGTCGATTTGATAGCTAGGACACGCGCCGGACGCCGTTCGCGTCCGCGCACGAGCCCTCGAAACCCCAGACCGCGGAATTCCCTTGGACAAGCTCCTCACAGGCAAGACCGGCGTCATCTTCGGCGTGGCGAACAAGCGCTCGATCGCTTGGGGCTGCGCGCAGTCCCTCGCGCGGCAAGGCATGCGCCTGGCGTTTACGTACATGGGCGAGCGCATGGAGAAGAGCGTGCGCGAGCTGGCGAGCGAGATGGAAGGCTCGATCGTCCTGCCGTGCGACGTCACGCAGCCCGAGACGATCGACTCCGTGTTCCACATGTTGAAGGACGAGCTCGGCTACCTCGACACCGTCGTCCACGCCGTCGCGTTCGCGAAGCGCGAGGAGCTGCAAGGCGACTTCTTCAACACGACCAAGGACGGCTACATGCTCGCGCACGAGGTGTCGGCGTACTCGCTGACCGCGATCACGCGCAGCGCGCTGCCTCTCATGGAAGGCCGCGAAGGGACGATCGTGACGTTGACGTACATCGGCGGCGAGCGCGTCGTGCAGAACTACAACGTCATGGGCATCGCGAAGGCGGCGCTCGAAGCCAGCGTGCGGTACTTGGCGCACGATCTCGGCCCGCGCGGAATCCGCATCAACGCGATCAGCGCGGGACCGATCCGCACGCTGTCCGCGTCGGGCGTCGCGGGGTTCAGCGAGATCCTCGACCACATCGCCGAGCACTCGCCGCTGCGGCGCAACGTCACGGCCGAGGAAGTCGGCGACGCGTGCGCTTTCCTGTGCGGGCCGCATTCGCGGGGCATCACGGGCAGCATCATCTACGTCGACGCCGGCTACCACATCATGGGCGTGTGAGCGCCGCGACGCGCGCCGGCTCGATCGGGCGCAACCGGGAGCCGAGGAGCGCGAAGCCGATCCACAGCGCGAGGCCCACCACACCGCAGCCGATCCAGAGCGGCGTCGGACCGAGCTCCTCGTAAACCCACATGCCGATGATCGGCGCCACGACGAGCGAGACGCCGAACGACATCGTGAAGAGCCCCATGTAGCGCCCGCGACTGCGCTCGTCGGCGCGATCGGCGACGATGCTCTCGACGAGCGGCAATGCGAGCATCTCGCCGACCGTCCAGACGACGACCGTGAGCGCGAGCCAGGCGAAGCTCTCGTCGACGGGCATCAGCGCGAACCCGGCGCACAAGAGGAAGGCTCCCGGTCCCAGGAGCTTCACCGGCGACACGGCGCGCAGCTTGTGCACGACGACCATCTCGAGCAGGACGATCAGCACCGTGTTCAAGCCGAGCAGGAGCCCGATGCGCGCCTCCGAGTGTCCCAAGTCGCCGTTCACGTACAGCGAGAACGTGCTGTTGATCTGCAGGAACACGATCGCGAGCGTCGCCATCAGGAAGAGGAACGCGAGGAACGGGCCGTCGCGCCACGGCGAGCGCGAGGCGGGAGGCTCGTCGCGCGGCGCCGGCGCGGTCAGGCTCGGCTCGTTTCGGAACAGGAACCACAGCGTCGCGCCCGCGGCGAGGCACGTGCACCCGTTCGTCACGAACAGCGCGCCGTAGCTGTGCACGGCCAGGAACCCGCCGACCGTCGGGCCGAAGCTCATGCCCAGGTTGATCGCGAGCCGGTGGAGCGCGTAGGCGCGCACGCGCTCGCCGGGCGCGGCGCAGTGCGCCAGCGCGGACGACGTCGCGGGACGGAGCGACTCGACCAGCACGCTCTGCACGACGATCATCGCGAAGATCGGCGCGGGCGAGTGGAGCTCTCCCAGGACCAGCCAGCCGGCGCCGCTGAGCGCGAAGCTCGCGAGCATCACACGCCGCGCTCCGACGCGATCGACCAGCTCGCCGCCCAGGAGCGCCCCCGCGATCGCGCCGGCGCCGTAGAGGGCGAGCGCGTTCGCCGCCTGCGCGGCGCTGAACCCGCGCTCCTTGGTGAGCCACAGCGCGAGGAACGGGAAGACCATCATCCCGCTGCGGTTGACGAACTGCGCGAGCGAGATGAGCCAGACGGCGCGCGGCAGACCTGCGAAGGCGGCGCGATATGTGTCGAGCAGCGGTCGAATCACGGTCACAACGATCGGGCGAGTCTCGCAGAATGACCGTCCGCGCGAGAGCCTCCGGTCGAGGGCTCGCGCCCGCCGCCGTCGCGGAGTAAATCTTGCTGGCGCCGGCCGGTCCCCCGCCCGCTCTCGATCCGCAGTTGGAGGTCCCCATGCGCCTCGTCTTCGTGGCCGCCGCAATCGGCCTTGATCTCCCGTTGGCCCTCGCGCAGGCGCCCGTCCCCGCCGATTTCGTCGAGAACCGCGGCCAGTGGCCGTCGGACGTCCGCTTCCTCGCGACCTCCGGCGGCACCGCCGCGGCGGTCGAGGATCGCGCGATCGCGCTCCATTCGGAGCTCGCGCCGGCGGTGCGATTGACAATTGTATACACGCGGACGGACGCTCGTCCGGCCGGGGTCGAGCGTCGCGCCGCCCGATACAACTACTTCCTCGGCGACGACTCCTCGAAGTGGCGGGAGGGCGTGCCGGCGTTCGGCGGCGTCGTGTGGCGCGACCTCTACGACGGCATCGACATGGTCGTCCACCGACGCGGCGACCGATTCGAATACGACCTCGTGCTCGCCGCCGGCACGCAGCTCGATTGCGTGACCGTTGCATGCGAAGGCGCCACGCGCCTCGAGATCTCCGATGACGGCGCGCTCCTGCTGCACACCGGCTCGGGGTTCGTCCGGCAGACCCCGCCGATCGCGTGGGAAGTGCTGCCGGACGGCTGCACGCGCGAGATCGAATGTCGCTTCCAGATCCTCGGACCGACGGCGTACGGCTTCGACGTCGCGGGGCGGGACGGCGAACTTTCGCTCGTCGTCGATCCGGGTCTCGAATGGTCGACGTTCCTCGGAGGGCGCGGCGGCGACTTCATCGGCCCGGTCGTCCCCGCACGCGACGCATCGGGTGACGTCTTCGTCGGCGGCACGACGAAGTCGCCGGACTTCCCGCTGTTCGACGACCCGACCTTCGGCCTGCCCTGGCAGGACCGCGCGTTCGTCGCGCGGCTCGATGCGGGCGGAGCGACGCTCGAGTACGCGACGTTCTTCGGCGGGTGGCACTCGCAGCTCGTGCACCGAGGCTTGACGGTCGACGCGGGCGGCAATGCAGTGCTGGTCGGGCAGACGTTCTCGCCCGACTTCCCGACGACACCGGACGCGTTCGACCCAATCGGCCAGCACAAGGACGCCTTCGTCGTGCGCCTGAACCCGACGGGCGGGCTGATCTTCTCGACTTTTCTCGGCGGATTCAGCGAGGACGACGCGGCCGCGGTCGAGTACGACCCCGCCGGACGGATCGTCGTCGGAGGAACCACGAGCTCGTCGGACTTCCCCACGACGCCAAACGCGTTCGATCCGACGTACAACGCGCCGAACGCCCCGAGCCAGGGCGGAGCGCACGGCGACATGTTCCTCGCGCGCCTCTCGGCCGACGGGTCGCAGCTCACGTACGGCACGTTCCTCGGCGGCCCGCAAGCGGACGTGCTCGAGGACCTCGCGATCGATGCGCAGGGCTTCGTCACGGTCGCCGGCTGGGTCAGCGGCAACGACGTCCAAGTGTTCGTCACCACTCCCGGCGCGTTCGACAGCACGTGGAACGGCACGCTCGACGGCGCGATCGCGCGCCTCAAGCTCGACGGCCTCGGCAACGCCGACCTCAAGTACGCGACCTTGATGGGCGGCGCCAGCAGCGAGGAGTTCCGCTCGCTCGCGATCGATCCGTCGAACTCCGAGCTCGTCACGTTCGCGGGACGCACTTGGTCGAACGACTTTCCGACGACGCCGGGCGTGGTGCGACCGACGAACCCGCCGTTCTCCCCTCTCTTTCCCGAGGTCGAAGCCGGGATGATCGCGCGCTTTCGCTTCCCGGCGGCCGGCGGAGGGATTCGCGTGTGGTCGACCTATCACCACGCGGACAGGATCTCGAGCGTCGCCGTCAACGCGGCCGGTCAGCCGATCGTCGTCGGTCCCTCGGCGCCGTGGCACCTCGCGACGACGCAGGGAGCGTTCGACCGCACGGCGCACGGCTCGGGCTCCGCCGGCGCGGCATTCATCAGCCGATTGAGCGCGGACGCCACGCAGTACCTCTACCAATCGTTCTTCGGAGGCAGCGGCGGCGAGGCGGACAACTTCCAGGAGACGCCGCAGGTGGCTCTCGTCGGCGGCAACACCGTGGTGATCAGCGGCCAGACGGCGTCGCACGACTTCCCGGTCACACCGCTCGCGCACGACACGACGTTCGCACACCCCGGCAACCTCGGGAACGACGGCTTCGTGACGAAGATCGCGCTCGACGCGGACGCGAGCGGCGACCTCGCGGCGATCGCGCCGATCCTCGTCAGCCCGCCGAACGGCGCGACCTATCGCAACGGAACGCTGGCCCGCCTCGAATGGTCCGCGGTGAACGACCCGTCGGGCGTCGAGTCGTACGAGTTCCAGGTCAGCGGCAGCGCCGACTTCGCGAGCAACTTCATCACGACGCGCGGCGCCGTGAAGGAGACGCAGGTGCTGATCCCGCCGAGCAACGGGCAGAGCGGCGGCCTCTCGCTCACGCAGCACTTCTGGCGCGTGCGCACGTCGGATCGCGCCGGGAACCTGAGCCCCTGGTCCGCGGTGCGCTCGTTCACGATCAGCTCGAGCTCGGGGCAGCCGACGATCTCGGGCATCCAGGTGTACCCGACGACGACGATCAACGGCGGCGTGCCGGGTGGAAACCCCGCGACGGGGATGATCCATCTTTACGATCCCGCGCCCGCGGGCGGTCTCGTCGCCAACCTCACCGTGCACCACGATCGCGGGGTCGGGAACGATCGATTCCTCTCGGCGCCGGTCCCGATCAGCGTCCCCGCGACCGTCTCGTTCCCCGCCGGCGCGATCAGCGCGCCGTTCGCGATCCAGACGACGCCCGTCCTCGCACGCACCACCGCGACGATCGTCGCGACGATCCACGGCGTCGGGAACCAGGCGCACGTGGCTGTGATGCCTCCGCAGCAACGCAGGCCGATCGACATCCAGCTCAAGCCCGCGACGATCGTCGGCGGGAATCCCGTCCAGGCGACGGTCGTGATCGACGGTCCCGCGCCGAGCGGCGGGCAGGTGGTCCAGCTCTCGAGCGGCCATCCCCAGGCGGCGACCGTCCCGGCCAGCGTGACCGTTCCCGCGGGCGCGCGCAGCGTGAGCTTCACGATCTCGACGTCGCCGATCGAGTTCGAGATCGACGCGACGATCAACTCATGGGTCGGCGGCGAGTCCTACTTCCGGCCGCTCTACGTGCGCCCGCCGAACTTGCCGGCGCTCACCTCGATGACGCTCCTCGCGACGTCGATCCCCGGCGGCGGGAGCACCACGGGCACCATCGGGTTCAGCGGTCCGATTCCGCTCGGCACATGGCCGGCGTTGCCGGACGGAATCGTGCGCTTCACGTGCAGCGATCCGAAGGTCGCCGGCGTCACGCCCGGCGGCGATTACGTGCTCGCCGGCGAATCGAGCTCGCCGATCACGGTCTACACGACCGGCGGCCCGGTCGCGCGCACGGTGACGATCGACGCGTCGTACAACACGGTCACGGTCAGCCGCTCGATCACCGTCGGCGCCGTGACGGGCGTCACGGTCGCGGGATTGACGGCGAACGCGACCGTCCTGCCGGGCGGACACGGCGGAGTCGCGACGGTGCAGCTCGCCGCGCCGGCGCCGGCGAACATCTTGATCCAGCTCTCGACGAGCCACCCGAACCTCTTCAAGGACCTCCCGGCGGACCTCGTCGTCTACTCGGGCTCGACCACGGCCTCGTTCGCGTACGTGTCGAGCACCAGCGCGAGCGCGACGACTCCGGTGACCGTGACCGCGTCGTACGGCGCGAGCGCGAAGAGCCTCGCGATGACGATCAAGCCGGACGCGCAGGCGGTGCCGCCGCTCATCGGTCTCACGTTGAGCCAGTCGAGCGTGAGCAGCGGCGCTTCGCTCACCGGAACCGTCGTGCTGCAGGGCCCGTCGCCTTCGGATGGCTCCGTGGTGCAGCTCTCCAGCTGGAACTCGGGCGTGGCCGTTCCGTCGACCGTGACGATTCCTCCCGGCGCGACGAGCGCGAGCTTCCCGATCACCACGAGCGGCATCACGAGCACGACGGTGGTCCCGATCTGGGCCGTCCTGAACTTGTCCGCGGGCGCGGCGCTCACCGTGAACGCCGGCGCGGGACCGCCGCCCGTTCCGAGCGCGCCGACGTTGAACAGCCCCGCGCACGGCGCCGTCGGCGTCACGCAACCGATCACGTTCGATTGGAACGACACGGCGAACGCGGCGAGCTACATCATCCAAGTCGACGACTCGAGCACCCTCGCCGCGCCGTTCGTGCGACAGGAGACCGTCACGGCGTCTCAGTACCAGACGAGCGGGCTCGCCGTGCGACGCCACTGGTGGCGCGTACGCGGAGTGAACTCCGCGGGCGTGGCGGGAGCCTGGTCGACCGTGCGGCGTTTCGATCCGGTGGCTGCGCCGTCCGCGCCCTCGCTGTCGTCCATCGCCGTCAACCCGGCGACCGTCGTCGGCGGCAACGGCTCGACGGGCACCGCGACATTGACGAGCCCGGCACCGTCGGGCGGCGCGCTCGTCACGCTCGCGAGCAACAACACGAGCGCGGCGACGACGCCGGCGAGCGTCACGATCCCCGCGGGCGCGACGACCGCGACGTTCGCGCTCTCCACGTCATCGGTCGGGGCCAACACGAACGCCACGATCTCGGCCGTGTACGCGGGGATCACGCGCACCACGACGCTCACGGTGACGCCGCAACCGGCGCCCGCGAGCTTGAACGCGATCTCGGTGTCGCCGTCGTCCGTGTCCGGCGGGAGCTCGTCGACGGGCACCGTGTCCTTGACCAGCGCCGCGCCGAGCGGCGGCTTCCCGGTCGCGCTTTCGAGCAGCAACAGCTCCGTCGCATCGGTTCCGGCGAGCGTCACCGTGCCCGCCGGCGCGACGAGCGCGAGCTTCTCGGTTTCGACGAGCACCGTCGCTACCTCGACCTCGGCGACCCTCTCCGCGACGAGCGGCGCGATCACGCGCACGGCGACGCTGGTCGTGAACGCGCCGCCGAGCGGCCCGCTTCCGGCGCCCTCGCTCGTCAGCCCCGCGAACGACGCGCGTTTCGCTCCAGGTCAGCTGATCATCTTCGACTGGAACAACGTCAGCGGCGCCGCGAGCTACACGATCGCGATCGACGACACGGAGAACTTCTCGTCGCCGATCGTCAGCCCGACGACGACGAGCTCGACGTTCTCGACGAGTACCTTGCCGACGGCGCGCATGTGGTGGCGCGTGCGCGCGAACGCGAGCGACGGATCGCCGGGCAGCTGGTCCGCGAGCCGGCGATTCGAGGTCAAGCAGTGAGCGCGCCGCCGTGCGCTACACGCGCGCCGCGACCTGCTTCAGCTCCGCCGCGATCATGTCGCCGACTTCGTTCGTCGGGTGATCGCCTGTGTTGACGCCGCGCAGCTTCTTCGAGCGCAGGAGGTCGATGACCACGTTCTCGATCGCCGCTCCGGCCGTCTTCTCGCCGAGGTAGTCGCACATCATCCCGGCCGCGAGGATCGCGGCGACCGGGCAGGCGACGTTCTTGCCGGCGTACTTCGGCGCCGAGCCGTGGATCGGCTCGAAGAGGCTCACGTGGCCGGGGTTGATGTTGCCGGACGCGGCCAGGCCCATGCCGCCCTGAATCATGGCGCCCAGGTCCGTGATGATGTCGCCGAAGAGGTTCGGGCACACCGCGACGTCGAACCACTCGGGGTTCTTGAGCATCCACATGCACGCCGCGTCGATGTACGCGTGCTCGGTCTTGATGTCCGGGTACTCCGCGGCGATGTCGGCGAAGCAGCGCGTCCAGAGATCCTGCGCGCGCAGCGCGTTCGCCTTGTCGATCATCGTGACGGTCTTCTTCTTGTTCCGCTTGCGCGCCGTCTCGAACGCGTAGCGGATGATCCGCTCGGTGCAGCTGCGCGTGTACACCATCACCTGCGTCGCGACCTCGTGCGGCAGACCCTTGTGCGTGTAGCCGTACGAGCCGGAGTACGCACCCTCGGTGTTCTCGCGCACGAACACCATGTCGACGTGCTCGGGGCCCTTGCCCTTGAGCGGGCACAGGCGCTCGTCGTACAGGCGCACCGGGCGCAGGTTGACGTACAGGTCGAGCTCGAAGCGCAGCTTCGCGATGATCCCGAACTCGATCAGGCCGACCGGCGCGCGCGGATCGCCGATCGCGCCGAGGTAGATCGCGTCCTTCTGCTTCACCTCGTTGAACGCGCTCTCGGGGAACACGTCCTTCGTCTTCAAGTAGTGGTCGGTCCCGAACGGGTAGTTGGTGCGGCGCGTCCGGAATCCGAAGACGTCCGCTGCGGCGTCGAGCACCTTGAGCGCTTCGTTCGTCACCTCGGGCCCGATGCCGTCGCCGGCGATCACTGCGATGTCGTATTCGGTCATGTCAAACGTCTCGATCGAATCTAGCCGGAGGTGACGGGTTCGTGCGCCTTGGCGCGGAACATCCCGGCGGTGTAGCCGACGATCTTTCCTTCGATCGCGCTGGCGGCCACGGTCAGGGGGGATGCGAGGTAGAGCTTGCCCGGCCCGCTGCGGCCGGCGAAGTTGCGATTGATGGCGCTGATCGTGACCTGGTCCGCGGATTCGGACACTCCCGGTCCGCAGCCGATGCACGCGCCGCAGCCGGGGTTGATGATCTCGACGCCGGCCTTCTGGAAGAGGTCGAAGTAGCCGCGGGCGCGCGCGTAATCGCGCACTTCCTCGCTGCCGAACTGGATGTACATGCGCACGCCCGGCGCGACGCGCCGGCCCGACGAGACCGCGTCGGACAGGACGCGCGCGTAGAAGTCGAGGTCGGCTTCCTTGCCGGCGGTGCACGATCCGGCGTACGCGATGTCGATCTTCACGTCGTC
>CAZQHA010000009.1:0-3436 GCA_964592795.1 uncultured Planctomycetaceae bacterium
AGCGCCGCGATCGCCGCGAGGATCACGAGCACCACGAGCATCTCGACGAGGCTCAGCCCTCGCGCGCGCGTGCGACCAAGCGACACGGGCAGAGCCGGAGGAGTTCCAAGCTCCCCCGGCTCTGCGCACTCTCGCTTGCCAGTGCGATCAGCCTTGACGCGCACCGTTCGGCAACGACTCGTTGAATTGCTGGATCGTGTAGTCCGACGTGCGACCGTAAGCGTCGGACACTCCGATCAACACCGGACGCTCGCCGCTCTCGAACACCTTGAAGAACGCCACGTAGCGGCCGTAGTACTTGCCTTCGTCACCCGGATACACGGGCGTCGACAGCATCGTGGTCGGCACGAGCTTGCAGCGCGGACCGACACCCATCGCGACGATCTGCGTGCCGGTCTCCGGGATCCAGTCCCAGTTCGCCGGCGTCGTGGTGTTCTGGCGCAGCTCGCTGGGAACGAGCCCGCGCAGCAGCCGGTAGATGCCCGAAGTCGTCGCCATGTTGGTGGCGATCGCGGGGTTCAGGACGGCGACGGTCGCCGTGCCGGTCGTCGGCAGAGCGCGCTGGAACACGCCGCTGTCGTTCGCGTTCGCGACGCCCGCGTTCGTCGTCCAGTCGAACGCTTCGTGGTCGTACACGTACTCGAAACCCCCGCGACCGAGCGATTGGCGCTGGTTGGACGTCAGCGTGCCCATGATCAGCGACCCGAAGAGGTTCGGGTTCGAGTTCGTCATGCCGCTCTGTTGCTGGCCGGCCGCATCGAACTTCGGGGAGTAGATTCCGTTCGGCGTGCCGTCGTTCGTGCCGGGGCTGTCGGGAGTCGTCGCCGACCCGCCGAGGGTCGCGTCGACGAGCAGCGAGTCCATCCCCTGGGGGAAGCGCTTTTGAAGGATGAAGAACTCCTGCAGGTTGTTGCCGAGGTCTTGCTGCGTCTTCGCGGACGCGGCCATGTCGGTCGTCCGCCCGAGGGACGCGACCGCCGGGATCACGAGCCCCGCGACCGCCGCGATGATGAGGAGGACGACGACCAGCTCGACGAGCGTGAACCCGCGATTCCGAGGGGCTGCTTGGGGACGGACCATGGCGTTCCTTGAATTAAATGTGGTGGGCCGACGCGCGCCGCGTCCGATGGGCGGGCGCGCAAGGGAGGAGCGCGCGCGCTCCTCACCGGGGGAGAGCGCGGCCGAGCGGCGGCCCGACAGAACTTTCCCGACAAAACCCGCCGGTCAGGGGCGGACGGCGAGGAACCACGCCAGCGCGACCACGCCGACCGCGATCCCGGCCATCGCGGCTTGCGACCGCGCCGACGGCGCGATCCGCTCCTTGGCCCGGCTCAGCACGACGCCGAGCACCAGCCCGACCGCGAAGCCCAGCACGTGCGCCCACACGTCGATCTTCTGGATCGCGACGTTCAAGTCCTCGAGCTTGTCGGGGACGTCGTGCGGGTCGATGTTCTGACCGCCGCCGCCCAGCCAGGCGAGGAGCGCCGCACCCATGATCAGCGGCGCGTACCGCCGCAGCCGGTTGTACTTGAGCTGTCGCCGGCGCATCCACTCGAACGTCACCTGGACGCCGAGCATGCCGAACACCGCTGTGGATGCGCCGATCGAGGTGTGCGACGGCTCCTGCAACCAACCGTTGAGCCAATTGCCGATCGCGCCGGTGACCACGAACGAGAGCCAGGCCATGCCCGAGCCCACGCTCTGCGCGAGGATGACGCCGAACAGCGCGCCGAACACGATGTTGCCGGCCAGGTGGAGGAAGTCGCCGTGCAGACACAGCGCCGTGACCGCGCGCCACCATTCGCCGTCCTGGATCCGCGCGGCGCTCGCGCGACCGGCACTCCACCAGTCGATGCCGTAGCTCCCGCGCGTCTGCGCGATGTAGCACAGCGCCAGCACGCCGCCGTACACGATGGCCGCGTTGACGCCCTGCGACATCACCGGCGGCGCTTCCTCGCGCGGCGGCCAGCCGCGGTTCTCGCGCGCGTACTTGTCGAGCTCCTCGCGCGCGCGATCGAAGTCCTCCGCGCGCACGATGAGCACGTGCTCGCCCTCCGCGTGCACCACGCCGCTGACGATGTCGACGGCTTGCAGGACCAGCCCGTGCTCGTGCACGGTCTTGCGCGCCGGCGAACGGGAAACCTCGATCCAGGCGGTGTGAGGTGCTTGCACGAGGTCTCCGGCCGAGCATGGTATCGTCGCGCGCCCGCTTCCTCTCCCATGCACGATCGACTGCTCGCGTGTGCTGCCATCGCCGGTGTGCCGCTCTTCATGGCGCAAGAAGCGCCGCGCGCGCCGACGCGCCTGCGCTGCGAGATGCTCGTGGAGCCGCGCGCCGTCGACACGACGGCGCCGCGCTTCACGTGGGAGGTCGTCGATCCGCGGGGGAAGGCGTTTCGCCTGCTCGTCGCCGCCGACGTCGCGAAGCTCGACCGAGAAGAGGGCTTGCTCTGGGACAGCGGAGTCGTCGAGCCGACGGCGACACCGTTCGTGACGTACGCCGGGGCGCCGCTCTCGAGCGGCCAGATCGCCTACTGGCGCGTGCGGACGTTCGATACCGCCCTGCGTGCGTCGCCGTGGAGCAAGACGGCGAGCTTCCGCATGGCCCCGGGCGACGCGGCGGCGCTCGCGACCGCGTGGATCCGTGACGCGACCGAGCCGCCGCCGTTCACGCCCGCGCACAACGGCTTCCACAGCTCGTTCACGTCGAACCCGGACGAGCTCCAGTGGGTGCAGATCGATCTGGGCGCGCAGCACGCGTTCGACTCGATTCGACTGTGGCCGGCGCGGCCGTTCGACTTCGAGGACACGCCCGGGTTCCTCTTCCCGCTGCGCTTTCGCATCTGGGTCGGCGACGATCCGAGCTTCGAGCGTGCGTACTTCAAGGTGGTCGATCGCGGCGATCACGACGTCCCGAACCCGGGCGAGGCGCCGGTCGAGCTCACGTTCGCTCGGGCGAGCGCGCGGTACGTGCGACTGGGCGTGACGAAGCTCGCCAAGGTCGAACGGGGACACGCGTTCGCGCTGGCCGAGATGGAGGTCTTGAACGCCGGCACGAGCGTCGCGCGCGGCGCCGACGTCCGCGCGAGCGCGTTCATCGAGGAAGGCGGGTGGTCGCGCGCGAAGCTCGTCGACGGCGACGTGCGCTCGCACGCCGGCACGCCGATCGAGCCGCTGCCCGCGCCGATGTTTCGCAAGGCGTTTCGCGTCGACGGCGACGTCGCGCGCGCGTCGCTGCGCGTCAGCGCGCTCGGCCTCTTCCGTTTCAGCGTCAACGGCAAGCGCGTCGGCGCCGACGAGCTCGCGCCGGGTTGGACGGACTACCACCGGCGCGTCGCGTGTCCGACGTACGACGTGACCGAGCTCCTGAAGCGCGGCGACAACGCGATCGGCGCCATCGCCGGCGACGGATGGTTCGCCGGACGGATCGGACTCG
>CAZQHA010000009.1:3446-22540 GCA_964592795.1 uncultured Planctomycetaceae bacterium
CTATCCGGCGCGCGGGATCTACGGCCGGCGCCCGTGCGTGCTGGCCGAGCTCTCGATCGAGCTCGCGGACGGCTCGCGCACCGTGATCGCGACCGACGAGACGTGGAAGAGCACGCTCGATGGACCGATCCGCAGCTCGGACCTTCTCGACGGCGAGGTGTACGACGCGCGGCGCGAGCTCCCGGGCTGGGACGCGCCGGGGTTCGACGATTCGGCGTGGCGGCCGGTCGAAATCGCGCGCGAATACGCGCCCAAGCGCGTCGCGGAGCTGTGCGAGCCGATCCGCGTCACGCGTGAGGTGACGCCGATCGCGCTCACGGAGCCGGCGCCGAACGTCTTCGTGTTCGACATGGGCCAGAACATGGTCGGCTGGTGCCGCATGCGCGTGAGAGGACGGACCGGCGCGACCGTCGCGCTGCGCCACGGCGAGATGCTCGACGAGAACGGGCAGCTCTACACGGCGAACTTGCGCGGGGCGGCGCAGACCGATGCGTTCACGTTGCGCGGCGGCGGCGTCGAGACGCTCGAGCCGCACTTCACCTACCACGGCTTTCGCTACGTCGAGGTCACGGGGCTCGACGCGGCTCCCGCGCTCGACGATCTCGTCGGACGCGTCGTGCACACCGCGGCGCGCGAGGTCGGCGAGTTCGAGTGCAGCGAGCCGATGCTGACGAAGCTGTGGGAGAACATCGTGTGGACGCAGCGCGCGAACTTGATGAGCGTGCCGACCGACTGCCCGCAGCGGGACGAGCGCCTCGGCTGGATGGGGGACATCCAAGCGTTCGCGCCCACCGCGTCGCTCGTGATGGACCTGGGACCCTTCTTCCAGAAGTGGCTCGCCGACGTGCGCGACGCGCAAGCGAGCGACGGTCGCTTCCCCGACTTCGCGCCGCATCCGTTCGGGCCGGACCAGCGCTTCAGCGGCGTGCCGGCGTGGGGCGACGCGGGCGTCGTCGTGCCCTGGTCGGCCTATCAGTCGTACGGCGATCGCAGGATCATCGAAGAGAGCTGGGACAGCGTGACGCGCTGGATCGACTGGATCCGCAAGGAGAATCCCGACCTCGTCTGGCGCAAGGCGCGGAACAACGACTACGGCGATTGGCTGAACGGCTCCACGCTGGTGCGCGATGGCTGGTCCAAAGACGGCTGCGAGGTGCCGAAGGATCTCTTCGCCACCGCGATGTTCGCGCGCTCGACGGGCATCGCGGCGCAGATGGCGCGCGTGCTCGAGAAGAGCGACGCGGAGCGCGAGAACGCGACGCTCCACGAAGGCGTGGTCGCGGCCTTCCGCCGTGAGTTCCTGGGCCAGGACGCCGTCCTGCGCGGCGACACGCAGGCGGGATACGCGCTGGCGCTCGCATTCGATCTACTGCCGCCGGAGCAACGCGAGCGCGCGCTCGATCGACTCGTGAGGGGCATCCAGGCGCGAGGCGGCGCGCTCACGACCGGGATGATGGCGACGCACTTCGCGCTGCTCGAGCTCTCGCGCCGCGGCCATCACGAGCTCGCGTGCGCGATCGCGACGCGGCGCGACTTCCCGTCGTGGGGGTTCGCGATCGACAACGGTGCGACGACCTTGTGGGAGCGCTGGGACGGGTTCGTGCCCGGCCGCGGATTCCAGGACGCGGGGATGAACTCGTTCAACCACTGGGCGTTCGGGTCGATCGGCGAGTGGCTGATGCGCATGGTGGCGGGCATCGATCCGGACGAATCGAAGCCGGCCTGGGAGCACGTGACGATCCGGCCGCGGCCCGGATTCATCACGCACGCGCGCGGTCAGTACGACTCGATCCGCGGGCGCATCGCCAGTGAATGGAGCGTCGAGGACGGCGAGCTCTTGCTCGACGTCGAGATCCCCGTGGGCACGACGGCGACGATCGTGATGCCCGAGAAGGGGCCGGGCGCCGTCACCGAGGTCGGCGCGGGCCGCTACCACTTCCGGTGCGAGCTCCCCGAGTGAGCCGCGAGCTCACGGCCGATCTCGCACGAACACGTCCATCGACGCGTTCGTGTCGCCGTGCGCCAAGTTCGCGGCCTGGCTTTGGAAGACCACGTGCTTGCCGTTGAGCGAGATCACCGGCGCGGTGCTGTGGTCGTCGGATTGGGCCCCGAGAGAATTGACGGAGATCAGCGTCGTCGTCTCCGCGCCCAGGTCGCGCAGGAAGATGTCCTTCGTCATTCCGTTCGCGTCGTTCGGCACCAGGTTGCTCGCAAAGCTTCCGAACGCCACGAACCGGCCGTGGAACGAGATCGAGAGGTACGTGCTGTTGGCATTGCCCTGCGCTCCGTTCGAACCCACGCTGACGCGCGTCATCGTCCCGGTCGCGAGATTCCGCACGAACACGTCGCTCATGACGTTCGTGTCGCCGGACACGAGGTTCGGCGACGCGCTCATGAACCCCGCGAAGCGTCCATCGCCCGAGATGACGGCGTTGCCGGGTGAGAAGATCCCTCCGGGCACGCCGTTCGGCTCGACGTTTACGCATACCGTCGTACCGCTCGACCGATCGCGCACGAAGAAGTCGAACGCGCCGTTCGCGTCGTTGGCGACGAGAGGCGCCGAGCTCTCGAAGGCAACTCTGGTCCCGTCTGCGGAGATCGAGGGTGCCCGACTGGATCCGATCGCTTCGTTGCCCGTCGAGGAGACGCTGACGCGCGTCGTGACTCCGCTCAACCGGTCGTGAACGAACACGTCACGGCTCCCGTTCGTGTCGCCTGCGACGAGGTTCGTCGCGTCGCTCGCGAACGCGACGAATCGCCCGTCGCCGGAGAGCTTCGGCTCGTAGCACATGTCGTCCGCCTGCACTCCGGTCGAATCAACGCTGACGCGCGTAGTCGCTCCGGTGACGCGATCGTGCACGAAGATGTCGCGACGGAGGTTCGTATCTCCGGGCGCGAGGTTCATCGCATCGCTCGCGAAGGCCACGAAGCGGCCGTCGGCGGAGATGGTGGGTGAATAGCTGTCGAGGATGGCTTCGGCTCCCGAGGAGTCCACGCTGACGCGCGTGGTCGTGCCCGCCGCCCGATCGCGCACGAAGATGTCTTTCGAGGAATTCGTGTCCCCCGGCACGAGCGTCGATGCCTGGCTGTAGAAGGCGACGTAACGGCCATTCGCGGAGATCGCGGCGTCGAGACTCTCAGAATCTCCTTGAACGCCGCCGGTGCCGATGCTGACGCGCGAGGTGGACTGCGCGGACGTGATCGTCGCGAGAGACGAGAAGAACACGACGAGAGCGGGTGCGGATGTCGTGGGGAAACGCATGGCGAGCTCCACTCCTAGTTGTCGAAGGGTCTGAAGCGTCTGGACCGTGGAGCGTCGTGCAAGTAGAGGTCCGGCCCCAAGCAGTGTGTCGCGCGGTCGATCGGGGGGGGCGGACGCGGCCCGGAGGCGCTAGCGCTTGTGGAGAGCGCACACCGACTCTGCGCGCTTTCGCTCGGCCCACACGAGGTCCCGCGCCGGGCGCTGTCGCCCGGTTGCGCTCACGGCAGATCGCGCACGAACACGTCGATCGCTCCGTTCGTGTCGCCGTGCGCCATGTTCGTGCCCATGCTGTAGAACACGATGTGCCGGCCGTCGGCGGAGATCGACGGCTGGCTGCTCCGATCGTTCGCTTGCACGCCGAAGGAGTTGGCGCTGACGAGCGTCGTCGTGCCCGCGGCGCGGTCCCGCAAGAAGATGTCCTTCGCGTCTCCGTTCGCGTCGACCGCCAAGAACGTGGTCGCCGGACTGCTGAAGACGACGAAACGCCCGTGGTACGAAAGGGAGTGGTACGAGCTGCCGGCGTTCGCCTGGACCCCGTTCGTGCCGACGCTGGCGATCGACGTCACGCCCGCGTCGAGATCGCGCACGAAGATGTCGGTCTGTCCGTTCGTGTCGTTCGGAACCAAGTTCGTCGCGCTGCTGACGAACGAGACGAAGCGTCCGTCACCGGAGATCTCCGGCGCGCCGCCGTCGGCCGGCGTCCCGTTCGGATCAAGGTTCACGCACGTCGTCGTCCCGTTCGCGAGATCTCGAACGTAGACGTCGAAGCCGCCGACGTCGGTGTCGTTCGCGACGAAGCTCGACCCGCTTTCGAACACGACTCGGCGGCCGTCGGCCGAGAGGGCGGGCGACAAGCTGGTCGACGGCCCTTCGGCTCCGGTCGACGAGACGCTCACGCGGGTCGTGATCCCCGTCAGGCGATCGTGGACGAACGCGTCGTGCACGCCATTCGTGTCGCCGGCGACGAGATTCGTCGCGAGGCTGTGGAACGCGACGTACCGTCCGTCGGCCGAGATCGACGGCGCTGTGCTCTGGCCGTCGGCCTGCGCCCCGCTGGAATCCACGCTGACGCGCGTCGTGACATGCGTCAGGCGGTCGTGGACGAAGACGTCGTCCTCGTGGTTCGTGTCGACCGGCACGAGGCTTCTCGCGCCGCTCGAGAAGGCGACGAACCGCCCGTCCGCCGAGATCGCCGGGTAGTAGCTGTCGTAGTTGCCTTGGTGGCCCGCGGTGCTGACGCTGACGAGCGTGGTCGTTCTCAGCGCGCGGTCGCGCACGAAGATGTCCTTCGCCTGATTGACGTCGCCGGGCACGAGCGTCGTCGCATCGCTCGCGAACGCGACGAAGCGACCCGTCGCCGAGATCGACGAGTCCAGGCAATCGCCGTCGGGCTGCGCTCCTCCCGATCCGACGCTCACGCGCGCGGTCGATTGACTGAGCGCCGGCGCAGCGAGGGAGCACAACGACGCGGCGAGGAGGGAAGGGAAGACAGCCGGGGTACTCATGGCGAGCGCAGCTCCTGGCCCGAACGAGGCAGAGGAAGGGACGGGTTCTCGAAGTGCGCGCATAGTCTGCCTCGCCGTGGTGGTCACGGAGCGACGCGCTACGCTGGATGTCGACTTCCATGATCTCGCTCATCGCTGGGATGGCTCTCGCGCTCGCGCCCGCGTTCGCCCAGAAGTCGAAGACCCCGGACGTCTGCCCGTGGTGCAAGAACGACGCGGCGCTGCTGGCGAAATCCGGGCTCGTGTCTCACGGGCCGATCACGATCGGCACCGGTGACAGCCGGGCGCTCGCGGCGAAGTTCCCAGGTCCGGATTGGATCTTCGCCGAGACGGAGCACCTGCGCTGGGCGTTTTCGCTCGGGCACGAGACCGTCGACCCAGACGATCAAGAGCGCGTGCTCGCGGAGCTCGCGCGGTTGCGCGCGGTCTTCCCGAAGATCCCCGAGAAGCCCAAGCGCCTCGATCCGTGGCTGCGGCTGCACGTGCTCGCGATGCGCGGCGAGGACTTCTACGCGCGCTTCCAGAAGCTGCTCGCCGTCACCGACGCCGACTTCCCCGCGGAGCGCAAGGCCGAAGGCCTGTTCATGGGCATCGGCCGCTATCTCGGCGAGAAGGACAAGTTCGAGATCGTCGTCCACGCGACGCACGTAGCGCACAAGAAGCACGCGGAAGAGATCGCCGGCGCCGCGATCAACGACGCGGTGCGCTGGCATTACCCCGAGCTGCACAAGCTGACCGTCGTGCTGCCCGCCGAGGACGCGCGTCTGCGTCGCGATCGCTGGCTCTTCCCGTGCGTCGCGCACAATCTCTCGCACCTGTTCTTCTCGGCCTACAAGCACTTCTCGTACGACCCGCCGATCTGGATCGACGAAGGGCTCGCGCTGGCGCTCGAGAAGGAGATCGAGCCAGAGTCGACGACGGACGACGGCGACGAGGGCACGTACCGCGAAACGAAGGGGCCCTCGGATTGGGCCGCAGCGACCAAGAAGCTGATCCTGATGACGAAGGCGCCCTCGCTCGCGACGCTGCTGCACGTGCAAGACTTCGCGTCGCTCGACCGCGACGCCACGCTCGTCGCGTGCTCGATGGCGCGCTTCCTCATCGCGGAGCATCCCGCGGAGCTCGCGCGATTCCTCGGCGGCATCAAGGGCCAGCTCGACGAACGCGGTTCGCCCTCGGGTCGCGATCTCGCGGGGCTGCAGCGGAACCTCCTCAAGGAGATCTGGAGCTGGACCCCGATCGACTTCGACGAGGCGTGGAAGGCGTGGGCGGTGCGCTGAGCGCCGCCGGAAAGAGTTTCCGGGCGTCGCGCTCAGACCGCCCCTTCGCGCTGGCCGAAAGGGGACGAGCCACGAGCGTGTCTCCGCGCTCGGCGCCGTCCCCACGTGAAGCGCATCCTCTTCGTCGATCCCGAGCCGCAGACGTTGCAAGGCCTCGAGGAGCTCCTCGATCCGACGCACGTCGAGTGGGAGATCCGCATCGTGCCGACGGTCGCGCTCGCGCTCGAGAAGCTCGACCGCGAGCCCTACGACGTCGTCGTCGCGGACTCGCACATCCCCGGCACCGACGGACCGACGTTCCTCGCGCGCGTCCGCAAGGAGCAGCCGAACATCCTGCGCCTCCTCTCGGTCGATCCCGCCGACCGCGACACGCTGAGCCGCACGTCGACGGAAGCGCACGGGACGATCGCGAAGCCGTGCTCGACGAACGTCCTGCGCACGACGCTGTCGCGCGGTTGCGCGCTGCAGGAGATCTTGACGTCGGAAAAGATCCGCCGGCTCGTCGCGGGGCTCGAGACTCTGCCGAGCGCGCCCTCGGTCTACTTCGAGTTCCTCGACGCGATGCGCCGGCCCGAGACGTCCGTGGAGGACCTCGGTGACGTGATCGCGCGCGACATCGGGCTCACCGCGAAGGTCCTGCAGATCGTCAACTCGGCGATGTTCGGTCTGAAGGAGCGCATCGTCAGCCCCGGACACGCGGTGACGTTCCTCGGCATCGAGACCCTGAAGTCGCTCATCCTCTCGGTGCAGACGTACTCGCAGTTCGAGGAGGACAAGCTCAAGGGCGTCTCGCTGACGCACGTGTGGGAGCACAGCATGCGCGTCGCGAGCTTCGCGCGCGCGATCGCCCGCGCCGAGCGCGCGGCGACGAAGGAGCAGGACGCCGCGTTCCTGGCCGGCATGATGCACGACTGCGGCAAGCTCGTGATGGCGGTCAACCGGCCCGACCGCTTCAAGGCCGCGATGGTCTTCGCGGAGCGCGAGAAAGGCGACTCGTTCGACTTCGAGCTGCGCCTCTTCGGCGCGTCGCACGCCGCGCTGGGCGCGTTCGTGCTCAACCACTGGAGCCTGCCGATGACCGTCGTCGAGGCCGTCGCGCTGCACCATCGGCCGTCGGAATCGGTCGACCTCTCGTTCTCGCCGCTGTGCGCGGTGCACGTCGCGAACGCGCTCGTCGACATCGACCTCGATCGCGACGACGAGCCCGAGATCGCGGGTCTCGACGTCGACTACTTGGCACGCCTCGGCCTCGACCGGCGGCTGCCGCGCTGGATGCAGGTCTGTCGCGAGGCGATGCGGAGCGAGCCGAGCTAATCGGCTCCGTACGACTTCAGCGCCTTCTCCAGCGCGGCCTTGTCGAGCCGCACCTCGATCTGCTGCTCGCCCGGGACGTCATCGATCTCGACGATCCGCGGAGGATCGATGTCCACCCACACGCTGCCGCGGAAGATGCGCCCGCGTCCGACGCCGACGTTGACCTCGTACTTTCCGGGCAGCGGCGCGAGGACACGCGTGCTCCCCTCCGCATCGAACGGCCGGCTGCTCCAGCCGCAGTCGACGTTCTCGTCCTCGCGCCAGACGAGCACCGGCTGCAGGAAGAACGGTGGCTCGGGCGCGCGCACGTCGCCGCGCAGGACGACGCGCACCGGCAGGCCGGGCGTCATCCGCACGTCGCGGCGGCCGCTGATCCGCTCGGGATGGGCGCGGCGAAATCCATCGACGTCGACCGTCGCGTCGAGGAACTCGTGGGGCGAGACGATCTTCGCCGAGCCGGAAGGCGACCAACGTCCGCCACGGACTTCGACCGCGGAGTCGGAAGCCTTCCACGACACGTTGACCTCGGTCGCGAGCGGCTTGCCGTCGGGAGCGAGCACGGTGAGCTCGCACGCGAAGAGCCGCTTCGAGAGATCGATCCCTTGCAGCCGCTCGTCGGCCGTCGTTTCGCCCGGCGCGACGCGCACGCCGTCGACCGCGAACGCGACCGGATCCGTGCCGCGCGCCTTGATCTCGATGCGGTAGGTTCCTTCGGCGAGCCCCTCCATCGCGAACGAGCCGTCAGCGCGCGGAACGACGAGACGTGGTCCGCCGCTCTGGTCGGGCGCCTCACCGGGGATCGAAGCGATGACGAACAGATCTCTCGGACGGACGAGCCCGCCGACGATCACGGAGCCCGCGATCGAGCCGGAGGGAGAGAGCACGACGCGCAGGCCGCTCGTGCCTGGATCGGCTTCCAGCGTCGTCAATCCCAGGCCCGGGCCCTGCACGAGCAGGCGCACGCGCGTCGCATCGAAGCAACCGCGCAGCTCGAATCGTCCCGACGCGTCCGTGACGGTGTTCGCGTGCATCGCCAGCGCAAAACGCTTCCCTTGGTGGACGAGCAGCGTCACCGACGCGTGAGCGATCGGCGTCCCGTCGCTGCGCACGACCGTACCCGCGGCGAGCAGTGGACCGGGTGCGATGACGACGTCACCGAGCTCGTGGACGCCGGGTGTCAGCTCGAGCGGCGCTTGGATGCGCCCGCACTCGCCGCGGACGAATTCTTCCGCCGCTCGAGCCAGGAGGAATCCGGTGCGTCCCTCCTGCGGCGGATCCCAGTAGATCTCGATCTGGAACACGCCGTCCTCGTCGGTGCGCACACGCGTAAACCACGACATCGCCGGCGCGGTCTCGCCGACGACGCGGCGCGCGACGAGCTCGGTCGAAACGATCGGCGCTCCGCGCTCGTCGACCGCGCGCGCCTGGAGCGTCGGCATGTCTGGATCGGCGTCGAGCGTCAGGATCAGCGTCGCGCGGTCGCCGGCGGCCATCGGCCCGCGTCCTTCGACGCGGCGTTCGGTGCCGAGCCCTGCTCGCACCGCCGCGGCTTCGAGCACTCCGCCGATGGAGACGTACTCGAACATCGCGCGACCCCCGCGGGTCTTCACGCGCGCGCCCGTGTCCTTTCGGAACGGCATGTTCATGCGTGCGTCCTCGTTCGCGTTCGCGATCGAGATCAGCCCGACCTCGGCTTCCTCGGTCCACACGCTGCCGTCGCGGCGCTTGAGCCACACTTCGGCTTCGCCGTACTCGGGCAGCACGAGCTGGATCGGCGCCGCGGAGACGCGCTCGGCATCGAGTGTCTCCTCGATCGGCGGATCGAACGCGCCGGCGATCGCGACGGCGACGCGGGCGGTCTCGTTGTGGGTTCGCGCCGCGAGCCCGTGTGGAAACGTCGCGAGACCGTCCTCACCGGTCGTGATCTCCGTCGCGACGTCGTCGATCCGCGTCGCTTGGCGCGCGCGCAGCGCGACGGGCACTCCCGCGCGCGGCGTGCCCTTCTCGTCGACGACTTGCACCGTGATCGGCGCGTCGTCGTGGAGCTCGAGCACGACCGGCGGCCGGCTGACGCGATCGATCTGCGTCACGCCGAACGCGCTCTTCGTGCGGCCGACGAGAAACGTGCGACCCTCGGGCCAGGGGACGCGCGCTCGGCCGTCTTCGCCGGAGAGGTAGCGCTTCGACGCGGGCTCGATGAGCCGCACGATCTCGCCCAAGTGTCGCCCGACTTCGACGTTGGGAACGACCAGCCCGGGCGTCGCGCGGACACAGACGATCTCGACGCTCGCGACGGGCTTCCCTGTCGAGCGTGAGAGGACGAGGACGTCGAGGGGATCGGTGGTCTCGTCGGCCGCGGGGTCGGCGTTCTCCGGTTCGGGTGCGTCGTTCGCGAGCGTCGTCCTCTGCTCCGTCGATGCTCGCAGATCCTCTGCGTCGAGATCAGGCGCGTCCGCATCGCGCGCAACCGGTACCGGCGGGCTCGCGGCCCCTCCGGCCGCGGGCGGCGAGCTTGGCCGCGCGATGAGGTAGGCCAGCGCGGCGAGCAGCGCTGCCGTCAGGAGGAGCAGCGTCGACTTGCGGCTCACCTTGCGCCGGGTGAATGCGGCTCGTCCGCGACGACCGGCGGCTCGATCTCGACGCTCACGAAGTGCGGCAGCCCGATCGCGTCGCGCACGATCGCGACGTCGTGCACGACGAAGCACGGCGTCGCGCCGGGCTCGGGCTCGGCGGCGACGTACCACGCGGTGAGGAGCGCGGAGAACAGCGCGCCGGTCGTCGAGAACGAATGCTTCACGGACGTCACCTCCGAGGGAGCTCGAAGGATAACGTCCGTGAAGCCGAAACGGTGCGCGTCAGGGATAGCGCAGCGTGACCGTCGTCGTCGCGTCCGTGGCCTGCACGCCCGCGAGCGTTCACGGCGCCGGCTCGAGCTGGCCGGACTTCCACAGGGCCTGCCGGTCGTGGACTCGGTCGTTCCCCGACGAAGACCACCGAATCGCCACGTCGGCCGCAACTCGCGCCGCGTTCGCGCGTTGGCGCATCCATCCGGAAGAGGCGGAAAGTTGAAGTACGCTGGTCGGCCGCGGCAATGGACACGCCGAAGCCATGACCGAACCCTTCGATCGCGACTTCGAGGTGCTGCTCGCTCAGGCGAGCTGGGTGCGCGCGCTCGCGCGCCATCTCACGATCGACGCGCACGCGGCGGACGACGTCTCGCAGGACGCGCTCGCGGCGGCGCTCGCTCGGCCGGCTCCCGCCGGCATCCCGCTCCGGCAGTGGCTGGCCGGCATCGTGCGCAACCTCGCGCGGCACGAACGGCGCAGCCGGCGACACCGGCATGAGCGGGAGCGCGCGGCCGCGCGGGGGGAAGCCGATTCGTCGAGCGCCCACCTGCTCGAGCGACTCGACGTCCACCGCGCGGTCGTCGAAGCGGTCGCGCGCCTCGACGAGCCGTACCGCGACGCGGTCTTGATGCGCTACTTCGAGGGACTCTCGCCCGCGGCGATCGCGTCGCGGACGCGGACGCCGCCGCGCACCGTGCACACGCGGCTCCACCGCGCGCTCGCGCGGCTGCGCGCGGATCTCGATCGCACGCACGGAGGCGACGGCAAGAGATGGCTTCTCGCGCTCGTCCCGTTCGCGCGGGGATCGAGCGGCGGACCGGCTGTCGGCGCGGGAGCCCTGTGGATGGATGCGAAGGTGAAACTGTGGGCGGCGGCGGCGATCGCCGTGGCCGGGGTGTGCTCGACGATCGCGCTCTGGCCGAGCGAGGAGCCGGCGTCTGCGCACGCGTCGCTCGCGGCCGAGCCGAAGTCGCTCGATGCGACCGCGGGACCGGCGTCACTCGCGGAATCGAGTCCGGTCGAAGGGCGACGCGCCGCGAGCGCGTCGGCCGAGGCGTTGCCGTCCGCGGCGCGCGTGCCTCCGTCCGCGGCGCCGGCGTTCTCCGGCCGCGTCATCGATGTGGATCGCGGACCGGTCGCGGGCGTGCGAGTGCGCTACGTCGACCGCTCGCACGGACCGAGCGACGGCGTGGAGGCGACGAGCGCGGCCGACGGGCGCTTCGAGCTCGCGGGCCTGCAAGGCGCCGGTCACGTCGACGTCGCGAGCGCCGGATGGACGAACGTGCTGCGGCCCGAGCTCGACTCGGCCGCCAGCGCTTCCGAGCTCGTCCTGGTCGTCGCTCGCAGCGTCGTCGTCGAAGGCGTCGTGGTCGACGAGCGCGGCGGGCCGATCGACTCGGCGAAGATCGCCGTGCCGCTGCCGCTCGGACTGCGCGCGCGTTTCGACGCGATCCTCGATCGCTCGAACACGATCGAGCGGAGCACGCAGAGCGACGCGTCCGGTCGGTTCGAGCTCGCGGACGTGCCGGTCATCGACGGCGCGCCGCTCCTCACGACGCACGCGAGGTTCGTCGCCGACGAGCGCGCGGTCCCCGCCGCGGGATATCGCCATCTCGAGATCGTGCTCCGATCCGCTCGCGCGGCGGGCGGTCATCTCGCGGGCACGGTCGTCGGTCCGACGGGTGAGCCGGTCGGCGGCGCGTGGGTCGCGCTCGGCGAGAAGTCGACGAAGAGCGGCGCCGACGGAGCCTTCTCGCTCGATCTCTCCGCGAACGCAGCGACGACGCTCCGCGCCGCGAAGCGCGGGCTCTTGCCGGCCGCGATCGAGCTCGCGCCCGGCGACGCGTGGCCCGACCCGTTGATCCTGCGCCTCTCCGGTAACGCGCTCTCGATCACGGGCCGCGTCGTCGACTCGAGCGGTGAAGCGATCTCGAACGCGCGCGTGTGGACCGACGAGGAGACCTTCTTCGGATACATCGCGATCGAAGGCGGCGAGATGGCGATGCAGGCCGGCGCGACGATCGAGGGCCTCCTGCGCGGCGATCCGTGGACCCGGGCGACGGTCGCGGCCCCGAACGGACGCTTCGCGCTCGAAGGGCTGCTCGCGCGCGACTACCGCGTACACGCGCTCGATCGCAGGACGCTGTCCGTGGCGAGCGCGACGCTCGACGCGGGCGCGTCGAACGCCGAGATCCGATTGCCGCGCGAGCCCACGCACGATCGGGTCGCCGGACGCGTCACGAGCCTGTCGGGTGCGCCGATCGCCGGCGTCGATGTCGTGCTCGAGCGCGAGAAGGCGGGGATCCGCAGCGGCGAGGTCGAGCGCATGGAGAGCTTGCCCGCCAAGACCGACGCCGACGGCAGCTTCGCCTTCGAGAACGTGGCACGCGCGGCGCTGAAGCTCACCGTCTACGGCGACGAGCTCGAGACCACGGGCGTCGATCGCGCGATCGGCGCGGACGACGACGTCGAGAACCTCGTGATCGCCGTCCCGATGCGCGTGCACGCGCAGGTCGACACGGGCGCGCCGTCGGACTTCGACCAGATCTCCGTGCTCGACGCGGAGGGCGAGAAGCTCTACCTCACGATCCAGCACGGCGAGTCGTCGTACACGATGAAGGAGCTCGACCTCGTGACGGGTCGTTCCGAGCCGTTCACGGTTTCGGAAGCGGGCCGGACGCTCGTCCTCTACAAGGCGAAGCGCGAAGCCAAGCGCGTGTCGATCGAGCTCGAGCGTGGCGCGCTCAACTCGATCCGACCGTGAGAGAGTCCGGCGCTCGGCGCACTTTCGCGCCGAGCGCCGAACGGATGAGACACTGGCCAGGCAGGGATCAGGGAACCGTGATCGCTCGCAAGCCCGCGAGCGTGTCAGGGAACGACCAGTCCGAGAATCCGCGCGGCATGGCAACCGGCAAGATGCTCAGCGTCGTCGGCGAGCTCGGTGGATTCGTGAGCCACCCGTGGTACGTCGTGACGTCGTCGACCTCGACGACCGCCTCGACGTTGAACCGGATCGATTGGTTCGTGTAGTTCGGAACCGTGAACACGAGCGTGGTCTGCCCGTTCGTTTCGGTGACGAAGCTCGTGAGGAAATCGCCGTCGACCGCGGGATCGAGCGGCTGGATGGCCGCTCCCTTGCGCAGCTCGACCGACTCGAACTTGAACGTGTTCACGCCGGGCGTGAAGTTCGTGATCTTCGCGCCGTTCACGAGCACCGATCCGACCAGCGCGAAGTGCGACGCGATGTCGGCCGGCGGTCCGCCTTGCTTGTAGTGCGTCGTCGCGGTCACCGTGACGATCGCGTTGCCGGGAGAAGTACTCGTGTCGAGCCCCGCGACCAGCCCGCCGACCACCACGGCTCGTCCGAAGCCGCCACCCTGGCCGGCGTCCGGGTGCGGGTCGAACAAGTACTCGGCGGACTCGAACACGTCGAGATAGGTCTGCGGACCGCTCGAGTGCGTCGCGCGGTCGATCACCTCGATCTGGAGGTCGTAGTCGAAGTCCTGTCCTCCCGTGACCGTATTGCTCGCGCTCGTCGACGGAATCAGTTCGGCCAGCACCGGCGCATGAACCTTGGAGAAGACTTCGAGCCGCTTCTGCGCGACCACGGGGAATCCGCTCACGGTCGTCGTGTAGCTCACGATCGCGGTCGTCGGCCGGTCCGTCTCGAAGCGAATGCGCGTCGTCCTCGTCGACGCTCCCGGGACGCCTGCGCCGACGTTCTCCCAGACCGGGACCGGCGCGAGCGTGATCGTCGGATTGCCCGTCGTAGTCGTCGAGGGCACATGGGGTGACGCGTCGGATCCGTTGGGGATCTCGTCGAAGTCGTAGTCGATCGCGAAGCGCTCGGACATGCCGACCGGCATCCCGAAGAACGCGGTGCGCTCGGGATCGGTGGCCGACGTCGCCGCGGCTTGGAACGCGGCGACCGTCCGGTCGGCGAACGACGGATGGTCGGACGTGAACGGCGTCGCGCCGCCCTTCCACGACCAGCGCACGACCGTCCCCGCCATCCAGCCGCCGGTGACGCACGTGATCGCAGCCACTCCGCAGTTGCGAGCTTGCGCCTGCGGGAGCAAGTACTTGTTGAGGAACTTCCCCGTGGCCGTGGCGGATGCCGCGTCCATGAAGCACGAGCGGTGCACCGCCGGCGCGATGCCTTGGTCGATCTGGTGCACGAACGAGGTGATGTCGGACTTGACTTGCGCTGTGGCGTTGAAGCCCAGCGTCACGAACTGCGCCAGGTCGGCCGCGAGCCCGGCGTGGCTCGTGCCGGCACCGAGGAATGCGCGGATCTGGGCCGACGGTCCCTCGGCCAGGATGTCCGTGTCCCACCGCGCCATGTCGGAGCGGCGCCAGAGCTCTTGGAACGGGGCGACCTTGAACTTGGTCCGCATCGGGAATGGATCACCGGCCTCGGTCGCGACCATGTCGTTGTTCGTCCCAGACGGGAGCTGGTGGCAATCGTTGCAGGACAGGGTCTGGCCAAAGATGGTCGTGTCGAAGTACGCGTCCTGCCCAGCGATCGCGGAGCTGGGCACTTCGATCTGCGGGGCCTGGATGATGTCGACGACTCTGCGGTCCGGATGCTGATTCCCGTTCGCCGGATTCTGGATCGAGAACACGAACGCCTCGAAGTCTTCGAACACCGTCGGCGTGAGCTCGGTGCCGCCGAGGAGCTTGTCGAACGCGGCGTTGAAGTCGATGAGGTGCGCTTGCTCTCCGCGCCAGTGGAACGGGCGCACTTTCTCGATGCCCGCGAGCGTCTGCGTGAGCAGCGGCCCCTTGTCGTCGCGCGGGAGGTCCGAGAGCGTCCACGCGAGCATGTCGGTGCGGCCTTCGACGTGGCACGTCGCGCACGAAAGGTTCCGATTCAGCGAGTTGTCGCCGTCGTAGAAGAGCGTTCGCCCGGCCTTGACGTCGTCCGGCGTCGGGTCGTGGCGCAGCGTGAACACCTTCAAGAGATTCTGGTTCGACCACCGGTACACGCGGATCTCGTTCGTTCCCCAGCAGTAGACGAGGATCGCGGAGCCGCCGTTGTCGAATGCGAGGCCGCGCGGGATCGAGCCGGGCGGAAGCGGCAATTGCGAGAGGAGGGTTCCCGAGGCATCGAACCGCGCGATCGTGTCCGCCAGCAGGCCGGCGACGAACACGCTGCCGTTCGTGGGGTGGAACGCGATCGCGTACGGCTGGCCGATCGGCGTTCCGAGCGCGTCCAGGTCGACGAAGCCCGTCGGCTGCGTCAGCGTCCCCGCCACCGGGCTCGAGAGCGAGATCCGGTTCGTCGCGAACACGCCGCGGTGGTCGGCGACGGACAGGCGCTGCTGCCCCGGCTTGTTCTGATTCAGCGCTTCCGTGTTGAGCTGCCAGTGCGTTCCGTTCGAGTGGAAGCCGTGCGCGAAGAGGATCGTGCCGCTCGCCTTGATGACCGGCTCCACGGTTCCATTCGCGCCGCTGTCCGGATCGATCAGGAACAAGTCTTCATCGGGAAGGCCGGTGCTCGCGATGCTCGTGTTCGTGAGGTCGAGCACTTCGAACCCCGCGCCACGAAAGCTGCCGCCGCGACGCTTGGCCGTCGAGTTGTTGCCCGAGAAGAGCGGCGCGACGAGCACCTTCCCGCTCGAGTTGAACGACATGAAGAGCGGGTGCTCGATCCGGAAGCTCGCGTAGTTCGGGTCCTTGGCGGTGTACGTGCGCGCGATCGCGTTGGTCGCGAGGTCGATCTGCACGACGCAGTCCGCGCCCGAGCACGACACGAACGCGCGGTCGTTCGCGTCGTCGACGAGGAGATCGCCGGGCTCGGAGGGGAGCTCCAACGTGGAAAGGATCTGCCCCGTGGCGCGGTCGAGGCGCGTCAGGCCGTACGTGCCGCGCGTGACCACGAGGATCTCGTCGGGTCCGCTCGACGCGCCGATGTCTCCCGACCACAGCGCGATCGACACGGGATTCCACGGCACGCCCCACACCGCGACGGGAGTCGTCGTGGGGGACACGAACTTCTCGACCGTGCTGTCGTTCGTGTTGACCGCGTAGATCACGTTGCCCGCGTCGACGACGAGCGGACGGATCGGCACGTGATTGAAATGGACCCACGAGCCTTCGACGTTGTCGAGGGTCCGGTACGGCGCCGACACGGGAATCGGATCGATGCCGCCTTGAGGAGCGAGCGCTGCGAGCAGGACGAGGTGCATGTACATGGGAAGGACCTCTCCGGAGTTCGGGTTGTCAATCGAGCGCGGCGAGCGGGAAGAGCTCTCGCGCGTGACGAGCCTAACGCCGTGCGTCAGGGTTTCGGTTCAGGCGGAACCCCTGAACCTCACGAACGGACCGGAGCGTCCCGATTCCGGTCCAGGCAGGCCGCGAGCTACGCGCGGCTCACTGGATGCGCACCGCGTCCTTGTGCCGCTCCGCGAGGAACGGGATCAGCTCCTTCGCGATCACGCCGGCGACGAGCTCCGCGCCGGCGTTCGTGAAGTGGATCCAGTCGTAGAAGAGCCGCGAGTCCGGCGGCACGGCGCGGGCGACATCGATCAGGTGCACGCCCAGCTCCGCCGCGACCGCGCGCGTCGTCTGGTTGTAGATCTCGAGCGCCTGGCCGCGCGTCTTCGCCGTGAAGCCGCCGAACTTCAGCGCGCCGATCGGCCGGCCGGTCGCGACGTCCGTCGCGTCGACGTAGAGCGACGTCTGCGTGATGAGGATCGGCTCGATGCCGGCGGCGCGCGTCTCTCGAACGAGCTGCCGCAGACGCTCCGCGTAGCCCGTCGACAGACGGTCGCGCTGATTGGCGACGTACTCCGCGGCGAGCACCGGATCGTCCGTGCCCGGGCTGGCGGTCTCGACGTTGAGCTCGAACTCGTGCCCCAGGCCCAGGTCCTGCACGCGCGAGGTCCGCCAGATCGTCTGGACGGTCGAGAGCAGGTCGCTCGCGCTGATCAGCTTCTGCTTGAAGCTCTGGTACTCGGTCAGCATGCCTCGGTCGTACTCGTTGAGGTCCGGCCGATCGATGTCGTTGATGCCGACCATGAGGAGCACGTAGTCGGGGCGCAGCGGCACGACGAGCTGTCGGACGAGCTGGATGTGTCCGAACGTCGAGTGGCCGTCGAGCCCGGCGTTGTTCACCCAGACCTCGTCGAACGACTCGTCGAGCGCGCGCTCGAGGACGGCCGGCCACGTCTTGTCCTCGGCGAGGTGCAGGCACTCGGTCGTCGAGCCGCCGACGGCGACGATCGTCAGGTGGCGCTCGAAATCGGGCGGCTGCGGCGGACCTCGGAATCCCAGGTCGTTGCGCACGACCTCGACGACCGGATCGAGCTTCCTCGCCTCGGGGTTCTTGAAGACGTACCTGCGATTCGTCGGCAGGACGAGCGTCGTGCCGCGCAATCGCAGATCGATCGGATTGTAGACGCGGAGCAGCCCTTCCGCGGCGAGCAGCGCGAGCAGGCCGCCCACGCAGACGGCGAACATTCGGCGCAGGGGCTTTCGAGCGCGCATCGTGGGGACTCGCGCTCCCCTTTCGGCACGCCGGACGGCCGGCTGTAGGCCGGCTCGGAAATCCGTTCAGCGCACGAAGAACGCCGCGTACGCGGCGACCACGCAGACCGCGAGCCACGCGAAGGTCGCAGTCCGTCCGATCGCGCTCCGGACGAGGACGTCCGCTCCCGCGGTGAAGAGCACCGCGTACGCGGGGGCAAGTCCGAGCGTGTACGTGGCCTTCGCCGTGCTGTAGATCGGCACGCGCAAGTAGAGATCGAGCACCGCCGCGAAGTAGACGGCGACGAGCACGGCCGAGAGGACGAACGCGGCGCGTGCGGCCACCGCGGCGCGCAGCATTCCGACGAACATCAGAGCCGTCGGGAAGAGCGCGAGCAGCGGCAAGCTGAACAGGAACGACTCGTTCCACGGCGGGCGCGCGTCGTACTGCACCGCCGATCCCAGGAACGCGTCGCACCAGAACGTCGCGTACATCGCGTCCCAATACCCCATCGTGTGCGGGGACGCCGGATGGACGAGCGCGTCGCCGAACGAGAGGAGATCGGCCGGCGTCCGGTAGCTCGGGAACTGCCACCAGTCGATCCCGCGCGCCGCGTCCCATCCGCCGACGAACGGCCGTCCGAGCACGATCCAGTTGCGCAGGTAGTACCACCCGCCGATCAGCGCCGCGGCGCCGAGCACGCACGCGAGCGATGCGACGATGCGGCGTGTCGATTCGCCGCGCCGCCACAGGATCGCGACGACCCACGCCGCGACCGGGGGCACGAGGAGCAGCGCCGTCGACTTTGTGAGCACCGCGGCGCCGAGCAGCGCGCCGAGGACGCACATCCAAGTCATCGAGCGCCGTCGATCGCTGCCGTACTCGACCGCGAGCGCCGCGCCGATCGCCGCGGCGCTGAGCGCGCCCGCCATCGGCTCGTTGCCCGGCGACTGGCTGACGTACAGCGTCATCGGCACGAGGCCGCCGAACGCCGTGCCGAGCGCTTGCAGCTCCTCGCGCTCCGGCCAGACCAGGCGCACCGTGCGGTACACGATCTCGACCAGCGACATCCCGCACAGCAGCGGCACGAGACGCAGCATCCGCGCGGCGAGCTCCGCGTCGAAGAGCGCCGACGCGACCGCCTGCCACGCGGCGGCGACCAAGTAGTAGAGCGGCGCCTGGAACATCTGCCAGCCGTCGGTCGCCAGCGGCAGACGGTGCTCGTCGGCGACCCACTGGATGTACGCGACGTGACCGTCCACGTCGAAGCCGACCTTCTGTCCGGGCTCGAGCGCGAAGAGGTTGTTGACGATCAGGACGAGCCACGCCGCGAGCAACGCGAAGCGCACGTACGTCGCGCGGACCGGACGGAACCGGACCCACGCGCCGGCGATCGCGGCGGCGATCGCGAGAAGC
>CAZQHA010000010.1:0-4813 GCA_964592795.1 uncultured Planctomycetaceae bacterium
GGTCAGCCACCCCGCGTTGCGCCCCATGATCACGTCGAGCTTGATGCCCGGCAGCGAGCGGCTGTCCTGGTTGTCGCCCAGGATCGCGTGCGCGACGAACTTCGCGGCCGAGCCGTAGCCGGGGCAGTGGTCCGTGACGCGCAGGTCGTTGTCGATCGTCTTCGGGACGTGGAAGAGCCGCACGTCGTAGCCCTTCGCGACGGCGATCTCGTTCAGGATGTGCGCGGTCTCGGCCGAATCGTTTCCGCCGATGTAGAAGAAGTAACGCACGTCGTGCGCCTCGAACGCGGCCAGGATCGACTCGCATTCCTCGCGCGTCGGCTTCTTGCGCACCGAGCGCAGCGCGGCGGCGGGCGTCGTCGCGACGGCCTCGAGCGTCTTCCGGCTCTCGCGCGACAGATCGATGATCTGTCCCTTGAGGAGGCCTTGGATCCCGTGCACCGCGCCGAGGACGCGACCGACCTTCTTGCTGTCGACGCACGTCTCGACGATTCCGACGAGACTTTGGTTGATGACGCACGTCGGTCCGCCGGATTGACCGATCAGCGCGTTTCCGACGGGGTTTCCCATGATGTGCGGCGAGAGAACGTATCGCCCGCACTCGACCTGTCAACTTCGGCGAGCGTTCCCGCTCTTGCACGGTGCAGCGGGCGCGCCTAGACTCCCCGCCCTCGCAAGTCTGCCTGGGTGCTCCGGTGGCGGAATTGGCAGACGCGCAGGACTTAGGATCCTGTGGGGCAACCCATGCTGGTTCGATTCCAGTCCGGAGCACCAATTCCGCGCGACTCCGCGCGACTCCGCCCTCCGCGCGACGAAAGTCGCGGGGACCCACCGATGGACGGAATGATCGGCCCGCAGCGATCATTCCGCGCGGACGGAATGATCGCGGCCCGCCGTGATCACTCGGGGGGCAGTGGCACCACCGCGCGGATCGAGAGCTCGAAGCTCTTCGGATCGAGCGCGAGCATCACGAGGCCGGCGGTCATCGCCTCCGCGTACGTGAACAAGCGATCCTGAGCGGCCATCAGCGCCGGCACCTGCTCGCCCCGGATCCGCGTCTCGATCTCCTTCAGCTTCGGATCGACGATCTCGTCGACCTTGGCCTGCGTTTCCGGGGAGAGCTGACCGCGCTTCTCGCCCGGGAACGACTCGCGCAGCACCTGTTCCTCGACGCGCGCGCGCTCCATGTTCCAGTCGATCCGGATCGAGTCCTCGGCGACGCGTTGCGCGGTCTGCCGCAGGATCGGCGTCCCGGTCCGCGGGTTGGCCCACACGACGAGGTTCGCGCGGTCGATCGACGTCTGCACCAGGCTCTCGAATCTCGAGTCCTCGGAGAGCCGCGGATACTTCGCGCCGCCCTGCGTGTACGTCTTCAGGAGGTGCCCGAGCATCCCGATCGAGTTCGTGACGATCGTCAGATCGCCCGAGTTGCCGGTCGCGATCACGCCGGTGCCGGGCACGAAGCGCGACCAGAACTCGCGCGTGTCGTGGCCGGCCTCGGTGTTGCGGAAGTAGCCGGGCTCGCCGGGCTTTCGGCCCTGCATGCCGAACTTGACGCCCTGACCGCCGATCAGCTCGCGCAGCGCGTTCACGGTGTCGACGTGCTGCGTCCACAGGACGAGCGCGATCGCGGGCACCGGTTGCCCGTCGTTCGGCGGGCCGTCGGGATCGGGCGGGTAGTCGTTCGGCCGGACGATCACCGCGAACCGGTCCTTGAGCGCGCCGTCGAGCTCGGTCACGAGCTGCGCCAGGCTCTGGTACTTGCCGGTGTTCCGGAACGCGTCCTCGAGGTTCGTCTTCAGCGCCGGCTCGAACGAATCGAGCACCAGCCTCATCACGTCGCCCGTGTCGGCGTGCATGTAGAGGAAGAGCGACGTGTCCGCGGGCGCCAGGCGTCCGGCCTCGTTCAGGAGCTGGTTCTGATCGAACCCGCGTGTGCGATAGAGGCGCTTCTGGTCTTCGGTGATCTGCTCGGACGAGAAGCCGCCGTGCAGGTCGATCGCCGCGCCTTCGTCGATGCCGACCACGCCGATCGCTTCCTTCACCGAGCCGAGCTGGAAGAGCTTGCCGAAGAACGCCGGGAAGAAGTCCTGGCTCTTGGGATTCGGCCAGGCGCCCGAGATCTTCAGGTTGTCGAACATCTTCCGCGTGTTCAGGAAGAGCTCGATCTCGTCCTTGTCGGGATTGCGGTTCGCGTTCTGGATGTGGTCGAAGTGCGCCGCGCTCTGGTGGAACGAGTCGGCGTACCCCTTGTTCGACAAGTCGTGCGCGGCGTTCACGAGCTCGACCTTCGTCGCGACGATCACGACGTCGGAAACGCGCGCGACGAAGAGCTCGCGCGGGATCTGTCCCCCGGAGAGCTTGACGTAGTCCTCCTCGACGACCGCCGTGATCCCCTGCTTCGAGAGCCCGAGCACCCCGGGGTAGCGGAGCAGCGCCGCCGCGAGCTTCCCGGCCCAGTTCGCGCGCCCGTAGACCGCCCAGTCGGCTGCGTTCAGGTCCTGGCCCTTGAAATAGCCGGCCGCGGCGATGTCGCGACCCCCGAAGATCTGCTGAGGCTCGAGGCCCAGCGGGAGCTGCTTCGTGGCCTGTTCGAGCTGCGCGATCGTCGACGCGAGCTTCATCTCCTGCGCGAGCTCCTGGCACTCCGGCGAGCTGACCCAGGCCTGCCACGCGGGGTGCTTCTCGAGCCGCGGCAGGACGGCCAGGTGCGGGAAGGGGTCGAAGAGCTCGCCGACGTCGGCCTTCGACACGTAGAAGTCGACGTCGCGCGGGATCAAGACGGCGATGTCGGCCTCCAAGTCGTCCTCCAGCGGGCTGTACAGCAGCGTGGAGAACGTGAAGTAGCCGGCCGCGAGGACGACGAGGAGCACGATCAGCGTGATCCGGAGGAATCGGGACTTCAGCATGCTCGGCCTCAGTCGATACCGAAACCTGCGCGCGGAATCACGGGCAAAGGCATCGAGCGGCTGCCGACGACCGGATCGGAGCGATCTTCCACGCCAAAGCGCGCGGGAGGCCGGCGCGGTCTTGATCTGCGAGAGCCGCCGTCCAGAATTGGGCCATGCGCCCCAATCGCCGCGCCGGCTCGCTCGCGCTCTCGACGACGATCGCGCTCGACACGCGCGCCAAGGCGCTGATCGCCGAGGGACGCGACATCATCAACATGTCCGTCGGCGAGCCGGACTTCAACGCGCCCGAGGCGGTGCAGACCGCGGCCGCCGCCGCGGTGCGCGGCGGCAACGTGCGCTACACGCCGGCCGAGGGGACGACGAGCCTGCGCCGCGTCGTCGCGGCCCATCTCTCGAAGACGCGCGGCGTCGAGTTCTCGCCGGCCGAGATCACGATCTGCCACAGCGGCAAGCACGCGCTCTCGGGCGCGGCGATGGCGCTGATCGAGCCCGGCGACGAAGTGCTGCTCCTCCTGCCGGCGTGGGTGAGCTACTCGGAGATCGTGCGCTACGCCGGCGGCGTCCCGATCGACGTGCCCTCACGGCCCGACTGCGGCCCCGACCTGGACGCGATCGCGCGCGCGATCTCGAAGAAGACGCGCGGCATCCTGATCAACTCGCCTTGCAATCCGTCGGGCTACGTGATGACCGAGGCCGAGGTCCGCGCCATCGCGCAGCTGTGCGAGAAGCATGATCTGTGGATCATCTCCGACGAGATCTACCGCCGGCTCGTCTACGAGGGCGAGCCGAACTTCAGCCCGGTGCAGATCCACCCTTCGGCGCGGGCGCGGACGGTGATCATCGACGGCGCGAGCAAGACGTTCGCGATGACCGGCTATCGCATCGGCTACCTCGCGGCGCCGAAGGACGTCGCGGCGGCGGTCGGTCGCGTGCACAGCCAGCTCACCGGGTGCCCGAACGCGATCTCGCAAGCCGCGTTCGAGGCGGCGCTCGCGAGCGAGCCGCGCGAGGTGGCCGCGATGTGCGCCGAGTTCGATCGGCGGCGCGGCGCGATCGTGGACGGGTTGCAGAAGCTCGGGCTCGACGTCCCCTGGCCGCGCGGAGCGTTCTACGCGTTCCCGTCGGTGGCGCCGTACCTCGACGAGCGCGGCTCGAACGGATTCTGCGAGGACCTGCTCGAGGAGCAGAACGTCGCGATCGTCCCCGGCTCGGCGTTCGGCGTCGAGCCGCACGTGCGCCTCTCGTACGCGACCTCGATCGACAAGATCGAGAAGGCGCTCTCGCGTCTGGGCGCGTTCCTCGCGAAGCGCACGCCCAGGCTGGCGTCCCGTCCGGCGCACTAGTCCGCGCGCTCGCGCGCGCGGACACCCATCGGTACGCGTCGCAACTGCTCGAGTCGCACTCCGGAACATGCACGACGCACACGAGCTCTTGAAGGCGATGACGATGGTCCTCTGCGTCGCAGGGGTGACGACCGTTGTCTTCCAACGCCTCAAGCAGCCGGTGGTGCTCGGCTACATCCTCGCCGGGCTGCTCGTCGGCCCGCACGTGCCGATCCCGCTCACGGCGCCGCGCCAGACGATCGAGTCGCTCTCCGAGTTGGGCGTCATCCTCTTGATGTTCTCGCTCGGGCTCGAGTTCCGACTGCAGAAGCTCCTTCGAGTCGGCGCGACGGCGGGCATCACCGCGCTGATCCAGTGCTGCCTCATGCTCTGGCTCGGCTACATCATCGGCCGCCTCTTCGGCTGGTCGGTGAAGGAGAGCATCTACTGCGGCGCGATCATCGCGATCTCGAGCACGACGATCATCGCCAAGGCGTTCGACGAGCAGAAGATCCACGGACAGCTGCGCGAGATCGTCGTCGGCGTGCTCGTGATCGAGGACATCATCGGGATCCTCTT
>CAZQHA010000010.1:4823-17697 GCA_964592795.1 uncultured Planctomycetaceae bacterium
ATCCTCTTGATGGCGGTGCTCACGGCGCTCTCCACCGGCTCGGGATTCTCGATCGGGACGCTGGGCGCCTCCGGCGGACGACTGGCGGCGTTCCTCGTCGCGCTGATGGCCGCCGGGCTCCTCGTCGTCCCGCGGACGATCCGCGCGATCCACAAGCTCAACCGGCCCGAGACGCTGCTCGTCGCGAGCGTCGGGCTGTGCTTCGCGATCTCGATGCTCGCGAGCTCGTTCGGCTACTCGGTGGCGCTCGGCGCGTTCCTCGCGGGCTCGCTCGTCGCCGAGTCGGGCGAGGAGAAGGACGTCGAGCACATCGTGCAGCCGGTGCGCGACCTGTTCGCGGCGATCTTCTTCGTGTCGGTCGGCCTCTTGATCGACCCGGCGATCATCGCGAGCCAGTGGGTCGAAGTGCTCGTGCTCGTCTTGGCCGTGATCGTCGGCAAGGTGTTCAGCGTCACGCTCGGCGCGTTCCTCACCGGGAACGGGACCCGCACGTCGATCCAAGCCGGCATGAGCCTGGCTCAGATCGGCGAGTTCTCGTTCATCATCGCGGGCCTGGGCGTCTCGCTGAACGCGGTCGGCAACCACATCTATCCGATCGCCGTCGCGGTGTCCGCGGTGACGACGCTGACGACGCCCTGGCTTATCCGCGCCGCGGGACCGACGGCGAGCTACGTCGACCGCAAGCTCCCCCACTCGCTGCAGACGTACGCGACGCTCTACGGCACCTGGCTCGAGACCGTGCGCGCGGCGCCGCGGCGAGATTCGCTGGGTGGAGTCGTGCGCCGCCTCGTCCGGTTCCTCCTGATCGACACCGTGCTCTTGTGCGCGCTGATCATCGGGACGTCGGTCGCGGCCCAGGACATCGCGCTGTTCCTCTCGGAGAAGCTGGACGTCTCGAGCAGCGCCGCGTACGCGATCGTGATCGCGATGGCGTGGCTCGCGGCGGTGCCGTTCTGCTTCGGCATCTTCCGCATCGCGCGCCGGCTGGGAGCCACCGTGGCCGAGGTCGCCGTCCCCTCGGGCGGACCGAACACGGCCGACATGGGCGCGGCCCCGCGCCGCGCGCTCGTCGTCACGCTGCAGCTGATCGTCGTCTTGATCGTCGGCCTGCCGCTCGTCGCGCTCACGCAACCGTTCGTCGCGGGGTTCGAGGGCCCGCTCGTGCTCTTCCTCCTGCTCGCGCTGCTCGGATTCGCGTTCTGGCGCAGCGCCGCGAACCTCCAAGGCCACGTGCGCGCCGGCGCCGCGGTCATCGTCGAGGCGCTCGCGTCGCAGTCGCGCTCGGAGGGCAGCGCGGCCGCGTTGCCGTCGCTCGCGACCGTCAACGAGCTCTTGCCCGGCCTCGGCGAGCCGGTCGCCGTGCGGCTCGACGCGAAGAGCCCCGCCGTCGGCAAGACGCTGGCGTCGCTGCGCCTGCGCGGCGTCACCGGCGCGACCGTGCTCGGGATCGCGCGCGGGACGCAGCGATTCGTGATCCCCGACGCCGACGAGCTCCTGCGCGAAGGCGACGTGCTCGCGATCGCCGGGACGCAGACGTCGGTCGAATCGGCGCAGCGCATGCTGCGCGGAGACGCGAGCACCTAGAATCGCGGGTGCGAATCGTCCACGAGAGGCGCTCGCACGATGGACGAGCAACCCAAGAAGCGACTGAAGCTCTCCGACGGCTGGCGCGAGACGCGCGAGCTCGTCGCGGCGCACAAGGGCCGGCTCGCGCTCGGGCTCGTCTTGTTGATCGTGAGCCGAGCCGTGGGGCTCGTGGTCCCGGCCACGTCGAAGGTCTTGATCGACGAGGTCATCGGCAACCGGCGCGTCGACTTGCTCTGGCCGATCGCGATCGCCGTCGGAATCGCGACGCTGATCCAGGCCGCGACGGGTTTCGGCTTGAGCCAAGTGCTGGGCGTGGCCGCGCAGCGCGCGATCAACGACATGCGCAAGGTCGTGCAGGCGCACGTCAACCACCTGCCGGTGCGCTACTTCGACTCGACGCAGACCGGTGTCCTGATCTCGCGGGTCATGAACGACGCCGAGGGCATTCGCAACTTGGTCGGCACCGGGCTCGTGCAGCTCGTCGGCGGCATCGTGACGGCGATTCTGGGCCTGGGCGTCCTCTTCTATCTGAACTGGAAGCTGACGCTTGCGATCGTCGTCGTGCTCGCGGCGTTCGCCGGTGCGATTTCGTGGGCGTTCAAGGTGCTGCGCCCCTTGTTCCGCGAGCGCGGGAAGATTCAGGGCGAGATCACCGGGCGGCTCAACCAGACGCTGGGCGGCGTCCGCGTCGTCAAGGCGTACGTCGCCGAGCCGCAAGAAGAGCGCGTCTTCAGCGACAACGTCGATCGCCTGTTCGACAACATCCGCCGGTCGATGACCGGCGTGTCGATGACGACGGCGGTGTCGACGGTGGTCGTCGGATTGATCATCGGTCTGATGACGGTCGTCGGCGGTAGCGCCATCCTCGAAGGTCACATGACGCTCGGCGACTTCGTCATGTACCTCGTGTTCATCGGGATGGTCGTCGGACCCGTGGTGCAGATCGCGTCGATCGGCACGCAGATCAGCGAAGCGTTCGCCGGCCTCGATCGCATCCGCGAGATCCGCGCCGTCGCCACCGAGGACGCACACGACGCCGATCGCGAGCCGATCTCACAGGTCGACGGCGACATCGAGTTCGACGACGTGTCGTTCGAGTACGACCCCGGCAAACCGGTCTTGAAGCACGTCTCGTTCCGCTCGCCGGCGGGCACGACGACCGCGCTCGTCGGCTCGAGCGGAGCCGGCAAGAGCACGCTCGTCGGCCTGGTGATGGCGTTCAATCGTCCGCTCTCGGGTCGCATCACGGTCGACGGACGCGATCTCTCGCGTCTCAAGCTGCGCGATTACCGCAGCCACCTCGGCGTCGTGCTGCAGGACAACTTCCTCTTCGACGGCACGATCGCGGAGAACGTCGGCTTCTCGCGGCCGAGCGCGACGCGCGCCGAAATCGAGGCCGCGTGCGCCATCGCGCACTGCGACGAGTTCGTCAAGAACTTCGAGAAGGGCTACGACACGATCGTCGGCGAGCGCGGCATCAAGCTCTCGGGCGGCCAGCGCCAGCGCGTCGCGATCGCGCGTGCCTTGCTCGCGCAGCCCAGGATCCTGATCCTCGACGAGGCGACGTCCAGCCTCGACAGCGAGAGCGAAGCGCTGATCCAGGACGGATTGCAGAAGCTCCGCAAGAGCCGCACGACGTTCGTGATCGCGCACCGCTTGTCGACGATCCGATCCGCCGACCAGATCCTCGTGATCGAGAACGGCGAGATCGTCGAGCGCGGCACGCACGCCGAGCTCCTCGCGCGGCGCGGACGCTACAAGGAGCTGCACGACCGCCAGTACCGCTTCGAGGCGGAGCGCTTCGTCAATCCGGGCGAGGAGCTCGCGGGCGCGGCGGCCGCGCCGCCGGACGGATCGAGCCGCTCGTCCTAGAGCGAGAACCCGAGCACGAGCGCGTACTGCTGGTAGTCCGCGTCGGTGTCCACGCCGACGATCTCCAAGTCGGAGCCGAGCAGGTAGCGCACGTCGATGCCGAGGAAGAACGACTCCGAGAGGTCGAATTGCACGCCGCCGTGCAGATACCCGGCGATCGACGCGTCGTCGTCGCTGCCCACGCCGGAGACCTCGAACTCCGAGTCGATGTACGCGAGGCCGGCGCCGACGTACGGCCGGACGTTCTCGGTCGGGAACGACTTCCGAATCCCGCCGTAGAGCTCGCCGGTGCGGCCCTCGACGTCGAAGCCCGACTGCTCGCCCTCGTCGCGCGAGCCGAGCAGACCGATCTCCCATCCGATCGCGCTGCCTACGGGTTCGTGGACGAACTCGAGGCCCATCGTGAACTGATTCTCGACCGGCTCGTAGTCCTCCTCGTCGAGTCCGCGCATCCCGAGGTAAAGCGCGAGTCGATTCGCGCTCGCGGCGTCTGCCGACTCGTCAGGCCGCGAACCCGGGATCGACGCGCACGAAGCGAGCGCGAACACGAGAACGAGTGCGAGCTTCATCGAGTTCCTCGGCGGCTCAGAAGTTTGGGAGGGGGTTGCCGGTCACGAGCGAGTGGAGCACATCCGCGTCCAGATCCGTGTCGTTCGGCCATGCGATCGTCCCCGTCTCGTCGTCGACTCGCACACGCGCGAAGAACGCTTCGTCACGATGTGGCTCGAACACGCCGTCGAACGGAATCAACTTGGAGATGTCGACTTCACCGGACGCGCCGTCGCAAAAGCGGATCCAGAGCCTGTGACCGCCCGCGTGTCGAACCTCCCCGATGTCCTTCAACATCGAACTCATTGTAGCGGCGCGATCGGCTGAAGCGGGCGCCGTGCGCGAGCGAGTGCCCAGTCCTCGAGAAGCTCCGCGCGATGCGACGCCGTGCCGGTTGCAGAGATTCCGTTCGCACTTTCCGCGCCTCTGTGCGAATCTGTTCCGTTCGACGTCGCGAGAATGAACGAGAAGATGCACCCGTCCCAGATCGATCCCGACCCCGCCTCCCCCACCGGCTTCGCCGCGCTCGGCATCACGCCCGAGCTGTGCGGCACGCTCGCGAGCCTCGGCTACGAAGAGCCGACGCCGATCCAGCGCGAGGCGATCCCGCCGCTCCTCGCAGGACGGGACCTGCTCGGACAAGCCGCGACCGGCACGGGGAAGACCGCCGCGTTCGCGCTGCCGCTCCTGCAACGCACGCAGGGCGACGAGGCTGACCCCAGCTCGCCGCGCGCGCTCGTCCTCGTGCCGACGCGCGAGCTCGCGATGCAGGTCGCCGAGGCGATCCACAGCTACGGCAAGGAGCAGCACGCCAGCGTGCTGCCGATCTACGGCGGACAGTCGATCGGACTGCAGCTGCGCGCGTTGAAGCGCGGCGTCGACGTCGTGGTGGCGACGCCCGGGCGCGCGCTCGACCACCTCGAGCGCGGGACGCTCCAGCTGAACGCCGTGCGCGTGCTCGTGCTCGACGAGGCTGACGAGATGCTCGACATGGGCTTCGCGGACGACCTCGAAGCGATCCTGAAGCGGACGCCGAGCGGCCGGCAGACGGCGCTCTTCTCCGCCACGATGCCGCCGCGCATCCTCGCGATCGCGAAGACGCACCTGCGCGATCCGGTCAACATCGCGATCGCGCGGCCGAAGGCCAAGGCGGGCGCGACCCCCAAGGTGAAGCAGGTCGCGTACGTCGTGCAGCGCGCGCAGAAGCAGCGCGCGCTCGGTCGCGTGCTCGACATGGAGACGCCGACGTCCGCGCTCGTCTTCTGCCGGACGCGGCTCGAGGTCGACGGCCTCGCCGAGGCGATGAACGCGCACGGCTACCGCGCCGAGGCGCTGCACGGCGGCTTCTCGCAGGACCAGCGCGACCGCGTGATGCGCCGCTTCCGCGAAGGCAAGTCGGATCTCCTGATCGCGACCGACGTCGCCGCCCGCGGGCTCGACATCGAGCACCTCTCGCACGTCGTGAACTTCGACCTGCCGTCGGAGCCCGACGCGTATGTGCACCGCATCGGCCGCACGGGCCGCGCCGGCCGCACCGGCGTCGCGATCACGTTCGTCGAGCCGCGCGAGCACCGCATGCTGCGCACGATCCAGCACGCGACCGGGCAGGCGATCACGGTTGCGACGATCCCGACGATCGCCGACCTGCGGAATCGCCGGCTCGAGCTGACGCGCGCCGCGCTGCGCGAGACGGTGCTCGCCGGCGAGCTCGACACGTTCCGCACGGTCGTCGAGGAGCTCGGCTCCGAGCTGGATCCGATGGACGTCGCCGCCGCGGCGCTCAAGCTCGCGCACGAGCGCGGCCACAACGAGTCCGACGCGCGCGAGCAGGAAGACGACATCGTGATCGAGCCCGCGCCGCGCCGCGAGCATCCGCGCCGCGATTCGAAGCCGCCGTTCGGCAAACGCGAGCGTCCTTTCGATCGCGGGCAGTCGGACGGGCGCGAGCGTCCGCGCGAAGAGGCTCGCCCGCAGCGCTGGGACACCGCGCGTCTGTTCATCGGCGCTGGACGCATGGACGGGCTCCGACCTGGCGATCTCGTCGGAGCGATCGCGAACGAGGCCGGCGTGAGCGGCGGCTCGATCGGCGCGATCGAGATCATGGATCGGTTCGCGCTCGTCGAGGTGCCGGCCGAGCAAGCCGAAGACGTCATTCGCGCGCTGCGCGGGACGACGATCCGCGGTCGACGAGTCAACGTGCGGCGCGATCGCGAGCCGGGTGGGAGCGGCCGGCCATTCGCGCCGAGACCGCGCGCCAGACCAGGTCCTGGCAAGCGCGCTCCACGAAGCTGAGATCGGCGAGGAGCAGACGCGGAAGGCGTTCGTGCTCGCGCTTCTCGGCGACCCGACTACGTCGAGTTCGAGGACGACATCGTCCAGCGCGCCTGGCGCGACGGGTGATGAGCTCGGCTGCTCGTCACGCCTGACGCACGGGTCCATGTCGCACGCGAAGTAGCGACATCGCGACAGCAACGGTTCGGACCCGCCAGGTCACTCGCGCACGAGCACCCTCTGCGCTCGTGCGATTCGATCGGCGGCTGCTCTACAGCGTTCGTCCAAGACGTTCAGACCGCAATCGAGCTGCTGTCCTTGCCCGGTCACTCTCGGTCTCCTGTCTCGCTCGTGCTCGGCTTGGAGGAGCGAACGGATCTCCGACCTCGACTTGGTGAGCCGCACGCGAGCTCGTTCCAGTCGCGGGAGCAGGAGCGAGCTTCCCGCATCGAGCTCGAAGCCGCTGCTGGCGGCGATCACTTCCAACGTGCTGAGCTCCACCGACACGCAAGCCGCGTCGATGAGCACGTAGAGCGCGCTGCCGTCATCGAGCAACTCGTTGAAGTCGAGGGCTTCCGCGAGCGACTCCATCGCGGCCTTCGTGTCGCCTCGATGCGCAGCGAGCGCGCTCCGGATGCAGAGCATGTTCACGATGTGCCGGACCGTCATCAGCTTGGAGGCCGTCGGCCACGGGAAACGGCTTCCACTTTCGAGCGCGGACTGCGCTTCGGGCAGCGCATGGATCGCGTCGATGCGTTCGAGGAGACCACTCCACGCGTCGACACCCTCGGCGACCGAGGTCCATACGTCGTTCGACCAACCCTTGGCCGGACAGAGTGGAAAGCGATGCTCGCGAAGCGCGTCCTGATCGATCGCTGGCTTCGCGGAGAGTACGGCGCCGACGAACGGGTCCGAGTCGCTGCGCACGCTTCCGGCAGACAGTGCGGTCGACGCCACGAGGAGCAGGCCGAGTCCGATCATGGTGCTCGTATCGTCGTGAGCGCGCTCCACACTGAATCGGCCACGCCGCGGCTCGGTCAGGCGGTGCTCGTCACGCTGTACGCATTCTGCGCGCCGCTGAACTCCTGGCGCGCCACGTCCTGCACGGCCTGCAGGTTCTTCGGGTCGGGCGTGTCCGCGAACACGTAGAACTTCCACAGGTCGCGGTACGAACGTTCGAGGTCGGCGAGGCGCGGCACGCGCTCGGCGAACTTCGCGAGCGGCGCGACGCCGCTCACACCCGGCCAGCGCACGTGGATGTGCGCTTCCTTGAGCTGCATCCGCTTCGCGGGGCAGTACACGATCACGTCGACGCTCTTTCCAGTGGCGAAGCGCACGAGGTCCGCGATGCGCCCTTCGGCCTCGAGACGCGCCTTCGATCCGCCGGTCGCGAAGTAACGTGAGACGAGATCCTCCTGCACGCCTTCGTTCTCGTAGCGCGGGAAGACGCACGCGCGCTTGTAGAGCTCGCGGTTGTCGAAGCGCTGCACGAGCGATCGCACGCGTTCGCGCACGCCCTTCTCCGACTTCGCGACGGATCGCTGCAGGAGCTCGAGCACCGACGCGTCGGTCTGATCGTAGAAGTCTTCCTCCTTCACCGCGCCGGTCGCGGTCGCCAGCTCCACCGCGCGCGCGACGAGCGCTCCCGACGACACCTTCGCGTGGTGGTAGTACACACGCTCGGAGAAGTAGTAGCGCGCTTCGAGCAGGCGCACGACCTCCGACAGGATGTCCTCGCGCAAGAGATCGTGCTTCGAGAGATCGATGTAGAGGTTCCCGCTCGCGCGATCGATCTTGAAGTAGCTCATCACGCGCGGGTCGACCGACATCTTGAGTCCGGTGAAGTACGCGTCGCGCGCCAGGTAGTCGAGGATGTCCGACGCGATCGTGCCGCCGACGATCTGCGACCAGTACGGCGGAACGCGGCGCGCGCTCTCCGATGCGCCGAGGATCGCGAGCACCTCGTTCGCGACGCCCAGCTCCTTCAGCACGCGGCCGACCGGCGTCGCCTCCGAGAACATGCGCTGGAAGCGGTGCGGCTCGTCGTGGCGGCCGAAGAGTCCGTCCTGGTCCTCGATGCTGTGCCCGAACGGGATGTGCGTGATGTCGTGCACGAGCGCGGCGATGCGGATCACGCGCGCTTCCTCCTCGGGCACGCCGATGCAGCCCGCGGGGTCGAGCTCGACCGACAGGTTGACGGCGTCGATCATCCGCGCCGCCATGTGGAGGCTGCCGATCGAGTGGTCGAAGCGCGTGTGCACGGCGCCCGGGAACACGAGGTACGCCGTGCCGAGCTGCTTGATCCCGCGCAGCCGCTGCATCTGCCGCGTGTCGAGGATCGCGAGCTCCTCGTGCGTCAGGTACACGTCGCCGTGCACGGGATCACGGATCACGCTGTAACGCTTGCGTCCGGCCACGGGCGCGATCATAGCGGTCCCGGCGGGCTGCATCGCGCTCGGTCGCAGGCTAGGATCGGGCGAGCCATCCGCTCGCGAACGGACCCGCGACATGATCTCTCCGCTGCTATCCGTGTTCAGCGCCGCCGCATTCGCCCCTGCATGGCAGGACGACGCGGCCCTCGACGGCGACCGCCTCGTGAGGATGGAGGTTTTCGCCGATCGAAGCGCGGTGCGCCCGGGTGAACGATTCACCTTGGGCGTGCGCATGAAGATCGAGCGCGGTTGGCACATCTACTGGGAGAATCCCGGCGACAGCGGGCTCGCGACGCGCTTCGACGTGCGCGCGCCGGCGGGATTCGAGGTCGGGCCGACGCGCTTTCCGGCGCCCGAGCGTCACGAGCAGGAAGGCGACATCGTGACCTTCGTGCACCACGGCGAGCTCGTGCTGCTGCGCGACGTCGTCGCGCCCGAGAAGCTCGCCGCGAGCGCCCCGGTGCGCTTCGAGGTCGAGGGCCGCTGGCTCGCGTGCATCGAGACCTGCTTGCCGGGATCGAGCACGATGGAGCTGACGCTGCCCGTCGCTCCCCCGGGCGGCGTGCCCGCGCTCGCGAACGAGGCGCTCTTCACGCAATGGCGCGCAGCGCTGCCCCAGCCCTTGACGCAGAACCCCCACGCGTCGACGAATTGGACGTCGAACGACGACGCGCACGTTCTCGCGATCGAGATCCGGGACTGTGCTTCGCTCGAATTCTTCCCCCGGGTCAGCGATGTCTTGCATTTGCGGCACCAGCGGTTCGAAAAGGAAGGCGTGTCCGGCAAGCTCGAGCTCGAGTTCACGCTTTCACCCGCGCGCGCGGGCGATCCTCTACCCGAGCGAGTCCTCGTCGACGGCGTCGTGGTCGCGCACGGGACCGGCGGCGGCCGCGCGTTCGATCTCCAGATCCCCGTCCCTCGGTCGAAATGAACGCACGCTTCGTCGTCCATGGCCTCGTGGCGCTCCTCGCGGGGTTCACCACTCCCGCCCTGGCGCAGCAGCCGAGCGGTCTCACGCTCGCGAGCGCCCGAGCGGTGCTCGGCGAAGCCGCGCCCGACTTCACGCTGAGCGATCTGTATGGCAAGCCCGTTTCGCTCGCCCGCTTCAAGGGCAAGATCGTCGTGCTCGAGTGGTTCGCGCCGACGTGCGAGCACGTGCGCTACGCGTATGATTCCGGACCGCTCAAGACGCTCGCCGCCGACATGAAGCGCAAGGGCGTCGTGTGGCTCACGATCAACTCGGAGCTCCCCGACCAGCGCGGCGGCGACGTCGAGACGAACCGCGACTTCATGGTGCGGCACGGCGGGCAAGCGCCGCTGCTCTTCGACCGCACCGGCGAGGTGGCGCGCGCCTACGGCGTGCGCTCGACGCCGCAGATGTTCGTCGTCAACGCCAGCGGCAAGCTCGTGTACCGCGGCGCGCTCGACAACGCGCCGATGGGCAAGGTGAACGGCGACCTGCCGAAGACGAACTACGTCGAAGCGGCCGTCGCGGACCTGAAGTCCGGTCACTCGGTGATCACGCGCGAGACGCGGCCGTACGGCTGTGCCGTGCGCTCGCGGCAGCCGTAGGACTACTCAATCGGCCGGAACGCGGCGGCGACGCGCGCTTCGAGCTCCCTCGCGAGCGCCTTGCGGTCGTCGCCGCTCACCGTGCCCTCGCCGAAGACGAGCGTGGTGTCGATCCGCGAAAGCGAGAGGAAGCCGAGCACGTGCTGCACCGCGGGCGTGTCGACCCAGCACACCGACCGCGACGCGGGCGGATCGCCCGGCCCCGTGGCGTGACGCAGCGTCGCCCACCCGACGGGCGTGCCGCGCTGCGCCGCGACCTCGAGGAACGAGGCGTGGAATCGGTGCACGCGATCCCCGCGCGAGTTCGTGCCCTCGGGAAAGAGGACGACGATCTCGCCACGGTCGAGCGCGTCGGCGAGCGCGCGGGTCACGCCGGGGATCTCGCGCTTCCGCGAGCGATCCACGAACACCGTCCCGAACGCGCCCGCCATCCAGCCGATGAACGGGATGCGCGCGACGTCGTCGCTCGAAAGGAAGACGCCGTTCACCTGCGACGCGAGGACCGCGATGTCGATGTAGCCGAGGTGATTCGCGACGAGGAGGCACGGCGCGAGCGGCGGCCGGCCGGCGACCCGCACGCGCACGCCCGCGCACCACAGGCACCAGCGCGACCACGCGCCGAAGATCCGCCCTCTCAGCGCTCGCCGGCGCGCCGGATCGCGTCCCGCGAGCAACATCCGGGCGAGCCACACCGCCGTCAGCGCCGCCGTGCCGGCGAGGAGCGCCGGGATGCGCCAGGCGAGCCTCCAGCCCACCGACGTTCCCTTCCAATCGTCCTGCTCTCGCGGCACTCGCTTCGCTCCGGAGCGGCGCGCTCTGATACTCTCGTGGCGACCCGAAGTCGACCCTCGGCCCCTTCCTCGGACTCCAAGCCATGAAGAACCTCTCGATCCTCGCTCTCGTCGTCACGAGCGCATTCGCCGCCTCCGCGACCGCGCAGACGCCGGTGAAGCCGACGGAAGCGCACGCCGCGCCCGCGAAGTCCCCCGACGTCGCGGTCGTCGTCCGCGACCAGAAGCCGGCCTACCCCCTGACCACGTGCATCGTCAGCAAGCGCGAGCTGAAGAACGGCGAGACGGTCGACCACGTCGTGAACGGCCGCTTGATCCGCCTGTGCTGCTCGGACTGCGTCGCGTCGGTCGCGAAGGATCCCGCCGCGGCGATCCGGAAGGTCGACGAAGCAGTGGTCGCGGCGCAGAAGCCGACCTACCCGCTCAAGGTCTGCGCCGTCAGCGGCGAGAGCCTCGGCGACGGCGCCGTCGACCACGTCTACGGCACGCGCCTCGTGCGCCTCGCGAACGCCGACGCGGTGGCCGCGTTCGACAAGGATCCGAAGAGCGCGATGATCAAGGTCGACCGCGCGCTCATCGAAGCGCAGCGCAAGACCTACCCGCTGAAGACGTGCGTCGTCAGCGACGAGGCGATCGGCACCGATCCGAGCATGGAGCCGTACGACTACCTGTACGGAACGCGTCTCGTGCGCCTGTGCTGCAAGTCGTGCGTGCGCAGCTTCGAGAAAGACCCCGCGGCGAACCTGAAGAAGATCGCCGCCGCGACCTCGAAGTAAGCGCGGACGCCGCGGCCCGGCAACCCGCGCCGCGACTCAGCCGGGCGGCTTCTTGAGCACCGTGCCCGGCGGGGGCGGCGGCGGCTCGGGAGGAGGCTCGCGCTCCTTGCGCAGCTTGTCGATCTTCTGCTGCGCGAGCGCCTGGCGCTCGGCCTCCTTCGAGTTGTAGACGACGCGCCAGATCTCCTGCGCGTCCCACAAGAACGCGCCGTCGGGGATCCCCGGCTGTCCGCGCACGAGCTCGTCGAGCGCGTGGATCCACAACGCGATCGAGCCCTGCAGCGTCGTGTGCAAGCGATCCTTCTGGAGCAGGAACGGCAGCGATCCGCGAAACCAGGTGTTGCGCCGCAGCGCGAACTCTTCGTCCGCGCGCAGGCGCCGCATCAGCTCGGCGACGCGCACGACCATCCGCCGCGGATCCTGCGCGGCCCACGCGCGCACACGGCGGTTCAAGGATTCGAGGCTCGCGGGCGCGGGCACCTGCGACTTCGTCAGCGTGACGATCGGGCTGTCCTTCACCTCGAGCGCGAGGCTCATGTCCGGGAAGTCGCCGACCAGGACCGGGCACTCGAACGCTTCGAGCGACTTGAGGCCGCGCTCGAGCAGCGCGAGCCGCGCTTCGTCGTTCGGCAGGTCGCCGTACCCGAACCAGAAGAGGTAGTCGAGCGCGACGACCAGCGTCGGCTGCACGTCCTTCGCCGCCTTGACGAGCGCCTGTCCGGAGGAATCGGGCGAGACGAAGAACATCGTGCTCGTCGCCGATCGCACCACGTCGTGCTGGGCCTTGATCGTCGCGTGCACGATGTCCGCGAACGTCGTCTTCACCCCGACGTCCTTGTCGAGGCCGAACCCGTCGGAGACGCTCGAGCCGACGACGACGACGCGCTCGACGATCGCGACGGCGGGCTGGGCGGGGGCCTTCGCGGCCGCGGCAGCGCCGTCGGCGCGCGGCGACGCGATCGGGAGGACGAGGGACAGGGCCAGGAGCTGGGTCTTGAGGGCCTGGTTCTCGGCCCGCAGCTTG
>CAZQHA010000010.1:17707-20699 GCA_964592795.1 uncultured Planctomycetaceae bacterium
GACAGGGCCAGGAGCTGGAGCATGTTTTCGCGCGCGCGGCGCGCGGGTGGACCAGGTTGTTTTTCTACCATGCGCCTGCGATGCCCGCGACTTGCACGCTGATGGACGGATGCACGTGACCCCGCGCGAGGTCTACTTCGTCACGTGCGCGCCGGGCCTCGAACGGATCTTGTACGCCGAGGTCAAGGCGCTGCGCCTCGCCAAGGCCGAGCAGCAGGTCGGCGGCGTCCTGTTCCACGGCACGACCGAGGATGCCTGGCGCGCCAACCTGTGGCTGCGCACCGCGGTGCGCGTCCTGATGCGCGTCGCGCGCTTCGAGGCGCGCACGGGCGACGAGCTGCACGCGGCGGCGTCGGCCGTCGAGTGGTCCCGCTTCCTCGCGCCCGAAGGCAGCCTCGTCGTCGACGCGCAGACGAAGGACTCGGCGCTCGACCACTCGCTCTTCGTCGCGCAGCGCGTCAAGGACGCCGTCGCCGACCAATTCCGCGAGCGCCACGGCGTGCGTCCCTCGGTCGACAAGGACGAGCCCGACCTCGCGATCCACGCGCACCTCTTCCGCGACCGCTGCACGCTGCTCGTGGACACGTCGGGCGGCTCGCTGCACAAGCGCGGCTGGCGGCGATTCCAAGGCCGCGCGCCGCTGGCGGAGACCCTCGCGGCCGCGATCGTGCTCGATTCGGGTTGGGATCGCCGCGCGCCGCTGCTCGACCCCTTCTGCGGATCGGGAACGATCCTCGTCGAGGCCGCGCTGATCGCCAGCGGGACGCCGCCGGGTGCCTTCCGCGAGAGATTCGGGTTCGAGCGCTGGAAGGGCCATGACGCGTCGCGCTGGCGTGCGTTTCGCAATGACGCGCTGCGCGCCGCGCTTCTTCCCAACAAGCTCGTTCTGCAGGGCAGCGACGCGAACGCGCAAGCGATCGCGGGCGCGCGCGAGAACGTCGAAGCGGCCGGCTTCGGCGGCCGCATCTCGGTCGAAGCGGCGCCGCTCTCCGCGTTCCGGCCGAAGCGCGGCTGGAACGCGTGGATCGTCACGAATCCGCCGTACGGCGAGCGCGTCGGCGACGAGCGCGAGCTCGTGCGCGTCTACGGCGAGCTCGGGCAGATCCTCCGCGAGCGTTGCGCCGGATTCCACGCGTCGATCTTGAGCGGCAACGCTCGGCTCGAGCGGGAGCTGCGCATGCAGCCGGCGCGAACGCTCGCGTGCAAGAACGGCGCGCTCGATTGCCGTCTGCTCCACTTCGAAATCGAGCGCGCGGGCGCCGGCTGACTCACTCGGCTTGCGCCCACGCGCGCGCCTCGCCGTCCTCGTCGATCTCGACCGAGATCACGTTGGGGCGGCAGCACACCGGACAGTCCTCGACGAAGGACTGGCTCGTGCCGGCCGAGGGATCCAGCGGGATCACGATCTCCTCGCCGCACGCGCTGCACACGTATCGCGCGTCGCCCTCCACGCGCGCGTCGCGGGATCGCTTGCGGCGACCTGCGCTCAATGGTGGTGCCCCCCGACGCCGTGCGGGTGGCCGTGCGCCTTCTCCTCGCGCGTCGCGTCGCGGATGCTCTCGATCGTGATCTGGAAGTGCAGCGTCTTGCCCGCGAGCGGGTGGTTCAAGTCGATCACGACGTGGTCCTTCTCGACGCTGTGGATCCACGTCGTCACGACGTCGCCGCGCTCGTTCTCGGCGCTGAACTGCATCCCCGGCTCGAGCTCGATGTCGGGCGGGAACTCCGCGCGCGCCACGCGATTGATGCCCCGTGGATCGTGGGCGCCGTAGCCCTCCTCCGGCGCGACCTTCACTTGGAAGCGATCGCCCTGCGCGCGCCCGGTGATCCCCGCCTCGAGGCCGGGCACGATGTTGCCCGCGCCGTGCAGGTACGCGAGCGGTGCCCCGCCTTGCGAGCTGTCGATGACGGCGCCGGCGTCGTCGGTGAGGGTGTAGTGGATCGAGACGACCTTGCCGTCGGCGACGAGTTGCTGAGTCACGTGGACCTCCAGGTGAGGAGTCTACTGCGACAGCTGGGGAAGCGAGATCGCGGTGATCCCGATCCCGAAGAGCACGGCGCCCAGCTTGACGAGCGTGCCGTCGGCGCCGTGGAAGACCTCCGGGAGCAGGTCGCACACGGCCACGTAGAGGAACGTGCCGCACGCGAAGCCCGTCAGGATCCCGTCGAGCGCATGGCTCGACTGCGCGAGCTGGCTGCCGAAGAGCAGTCCGAGCGGCTCGATCGCGGCGAAGAGGAAGAGCAGCGTGAACGCGCGCGCGCTGCCGATTCCGGCGAGTCGCATCACGGTCGCGAGGGAGAACGTCTCGGTCGCCTTGTGGATCAGGATCGAGATCAAGAACTGCGCGCGCGCCGCGGGAACCTCGAGGATCGCCGTCAGGGCGACGCCCGCGGTCAGGGAGTGCAGGCTGAGGCCGACGTAGGTCGCGAGCCAGAGCACGGTGTGCGGATCGGCGCCGGACGACGTCGTGAGGCGCGGCAGCCAGACGCGCTCGAGGAAGAAGAGCAGGAGCAGCCCCCCGAGCGCCGCGATCCACGGGCCCAGTCCTCCTTCATGCGCCGGCCCGTGACCGTGCGCGGCGTCGACGCCGGCCAGATGAGGCAGCAGATGGAGGAAGATCGTGCCGAGGAAGATCCCGGCCGAGACCGACACGAAGAGGTGCAGCCCGCGCTCGCTCCAACGCCGGTAGAGCGGCAGCAACGCCCCGGCGAGGCTCACGACGAGCAGGAGGAGTGCGACTTGAAGCGGCGAGAAGTCCACCTAGGACCGCGCGCTCGGCATGCGAGCGCGCGAATCCTCCTCATATATAGACGCGCGTGGGGTCTTGGCCAGCATCGCGTGCCAACGCTTTGCGCGCGTCCGGCGTAGGCGGCGCGCTGCGTCGAGACGCCGCACCTTCGTCCCGGGGGTTGTCTCGTTCGCAGCGCGAGGTTTAACTAGCAGCCCCAATTCGCGGCGGGCCTCCCCCGCCCCGCCCCCGGCAGCCGCCGG
>CAZQHA010000011.1:0-4019 GCA_964592795.1 uncultured Planctomycetaceae bacterium
ACAGGTTCGTGGGCGCTTGCGCGATACCACCCGGACCTTGGGCCCTGAGCGTCACCGTTTTCGTCCCGTGATTCTTGTGGCAGAGCGTGGACCAATACGTGTGGCTCGCGTTGGACACCTCGGGGCCGGTCGTCTCGACGATGTTGGGGCTGGACGGCGTCGGGGCGCAGAACTCACCGGGAGCGCACGGCGCTGGTTCCGAACCGCACGTCGCCGCCGTGCAAGGCGGCGTCGGGTCGCCGAAGTTCCAAGTCCATTTCGTGATCTTCCCGCTCACCGGACTCGGGAGCTTCGAGCCGGAGAACTGAATTGCGTGGTTGACGAAGGGCACGCCACCGTCGGCCGCGGGCACGTCGGACGCTTCGAACGGATCGATTCGAATGTTCGGTGGTGCGTGAATCTTGATCCGAGCCGCAGCCGAGTCGTGAAACGACCCGTTCACGCCGTACACGCGCAGCTTGACCTGATAATCCTGGGCCGCCAGCGAGTTCGAGACTGCGAACTTGTGCATCGGGTTCTGCAAGCTGCAGTTCGACGTCGTCGACCCGTCGTTCCAGTCCCACACGTAGCAGACACCGCCAGGCCCCGTCGGTTCCGCGCCCGTCGATTCGTTCACGAACGTGATGTCGACATTCTCCGCTCCTTCGCGCGGCGCCGAAAAGTCGGCGAACGGGCCGAGTTGGATGTTCACGTATCCCGCCATCGCACGGATGTCGTAGCTGGATCCATTCGTCGCCTTGAGCGCGATCGCGTAACTCCCGTCGGAGAAATAGGGATGCTCGACCTGCGCTCCGGTTGCGCAGTTCGGAGGCGTGCAGAAGCCGTCGAAGAAATTCCACGCGCGCCCGGTCGCGTTCTCCGACGTGTCGTTGAACGTGACCGTGAACGGATTTCCGCCGATCACCGAGCCGTTCTGCGGGGAGTTCGAGAACCGCGCGCGCACGGCGGTGCCCACGGCCTCGAATCGGAAGCTGTCGACGTAGCCCACGGACGACACGGACCCCGCTCCGCGATTGCCGCACTGCACGGAGATCGTGAACGCGGTCGCGGTCGTCGAATTCGGATAGAGCTCCTTCAAATCCGCGCGGACGGTTTCGACCGGCGTCATCTTCGTGTCGTGGATCAGCGAGCTGACGTTCGCGAACGGCGTCAGCGTGTTTCGGTGATATAGGTTGTAGGCGACCGTGCCGTCGGTGATGTCCACGCTCATCCAGTCTTGCGATCCGGCGACTCCCGACTCCTTCCAGAGGAACGCCGCGTCGAACTTGAGCAACGTCCGCGCGGTCGGATAACGGATCGTCTGCGAGATCCCGCGCCCGCCGGCGGGAAGCTGCGTGGGATCTCCCGCGAGCGGGGACTCGCCCGGCGGCGTAGGGTTCGACGGTGGCGTCGAATTGACCGACCCTTCGGCGGAGATCTCGCACCACTTCGATCCTTCGGTGGGCATCCATCGGTCGCCGGACGGAGCCGGCGCGAACGGTCGGATGCGGTGACCCGAGCCGTTCACGCTCCATGGCGCCTGCGGCGGAGCTCCCGCGGTTTGCTGCTCGAAGCTCGGATGACCCACGGGGACGAACGCCTGGACGAGCGCCGGCATCGTCGCGGTGTCCTGAGCGCCTTCGGGTCCGATCACCGTGAGCGCGACCGTGTAAGTGCCGGGGGACGAGTACGTGTGCGTGGGATTTGCGAGTCCCGAGCCGTTGAGCGCCCCGCTCGCGGGGTCGCCGAAGTTCCAGACGCGGATCGCCACTGGGTGCTGTGACTGATCGGTGAATTGAACGGGCATCGGTGCCGCACCCACGGTTGGGGATGCGGCGAACGCGGCCTTCGGCGGGTGGTGGTGCGTCGTCACGTAATCGGCCTTGACGACCGAGCTCGACCCGCCCGAGCCCGCGACGATCAGCTTCACGTCGTACGCGTCGAAATCCTCGTAGATGTGCTTGGGGTGTTGCTCCGTCGACGTCTGGCCGTCGCCGAAGTCCCAGAACCATTGTTCGATGTCGCCGGTCGACTCGTCGTGGAACGAGACCTCCAAGGGAAAGAACCCGTCGACGTTCGTCCCGCTGAAGTTCGCGCTGGGAATCTGCGCGGTCGGCGTCAAGCTTCCGGATCCGTCCTTCGAACAGGCGAGCGCGCACGCACCGGCAAGCGCGGCGGCGATGACTCGTTGGTTCATGGCGTCGCTCCGTGGCCGACCATCGACGACTCGCCTGCCTGAATCGCACGGAGGGGAAACGGAGCTCGCGTCGCGAAGACACGAACGCCGAGTCCGAGGGTGCATTCCGGGGGGGGCGAAGCCGACCGACCGAACTCCGTGACACGAGCGGGAGGACTCAGTGCGGCCGGAACATTCTATCCGCGAATCCAAGGGGCGGACAGCTCGCGCGCGCACGCGAAGCGCGCAGGATAGCCGCGGCATCGTGGTGATTCGTGACGAGGCGCCGCTGTTTCGGCACGCATACGAACATCAATTGATGAACCGATCGTCGGCGAGCGCGCGCCGCGAGATCGTCCGCCACATCTCCGACGATCGATCCGATATCGAGGTGCGCCGTCGCTCTCCGTGCGACGCTCGAACGGCGTCGCTAGAGTGGCCTGGTCGAAAGGGAAACCGGCCATGATCCGAATCCGTCTCAGGCAACCAGGGCAGCCTGACGTCACGCGCACGATCCCGGGCAACGTCGCGACCATCGGTCGCGACGCCGCCTGCGACGTTCCGATCAACCAGCCCTTCGTGAGCAAGCAGCACTGCAGAATCTTCAAAGGCCTGATCGTGGTCGATCTCGGATCCCGCAACGGGACCTTCGTCGACGGCGTGCGGATCAAGGACCAGCAGCCGACGAACTTGCGCGACGGCCGGTTCGAGCTCAGCAAGGACAAGCTCGAGGTCACGGTTCTCGAGACCGACGAGGGCGAGCTCGAGGTGCTCGACGTGACGATCGATGCGTCGGCCCCTCGCGCGCCAAACTCGGCCCGGAGCTCGAGCGCGCCGCCGCCCGTCCCGGCGAAGCCGGTCGCCGAGCCGGGCCTGCTCGCCAGCCTGCGCGGCGAGCTCGAGCGGGAGCGCCAGCGCGCGCACGAGATCGAAGCCGAGCTGACGATGCTCCGCGCGCGTGCCTCGCGCTCCGACGCGGGAGCCGACGCGCGACAACGCGAGCTCGAGCAGGAGAACCTCGACCTGCGCCGGCGGCTGGAGACGCTGCGGACCGGCGTGGAGGAATCCGCGCAGGCCAAGGGCGACGAGCCGCTCGCGAAGCTGCTCCAAGAGCAGGTCGAAGCCCTGCGGGCTCAGAACGAGGACCTTCGCCGGCGCGTCGCCGAGCGCGATAGCGCGCCCGCCGCGCTCGCAGGGGAGGCGGGCTCACCCCTGGCATCGGCCCCGTCGGCGCTGTTCGCGAGCCTTCAGAATCAGGTGCGGGAGCTGCGCGCGAAGCTCGCCAACTTCGAGTCCGGAGCCGCTCCGGCGGGAAACGCTCCGATCGAGCTCTTCGGTCGCCTCCAATCGGAGAATCAGCGCTTGCGACGACGCGTGGCCGAGCTCGAGGCCGGCACGGCCGGCGTCGGAGTCGACGCGTCGCTGACGTCTCCCGAGATCGAAGATCTGCGCGCGAAGCTCGCGGTGGCGGAAGAGGAGAACCGCCGCCTGCGCGGCGAAGCGGGTCCGCGCGCGGCGCGCGCGTCGTCGCCGAGCCCGGGGGTGAACGCGGGGACGTACGCGGTCCTGCGCCGGTTGGTGGAAGACAAGGTGAACGACGAGGTCCCGTCGCTGGAGCTCTCCGGCGAAGACTTCGTGGTGCTCGAGTCGCTGCGTTGCTTGCGCCGGCTCGAGGCCTTCTCGACGGGGCTCGCCAGCGAAGCGCTCGACCTCTACGAGCGACGGACGATGGTTCCCGGCGTACAGGGGAATCTGCGCACGCTGGCGAGCGCCGTGCTCGCCGATGCGGATCGCAAAAGCGCGCGCGGCGAGCTGCGCCGCTACCTCGACCGCGTCGAGCGCTGGATCCACTCGTCCGAGATCT
>CAZQHA010000011.1:4029-20581 GCA_964592795.1 uncultured Planctomycetaceae bacterium
CTCAAGCAAGAGTTCTCCGCCGAGGGGCTGACGGCCGGCCGGCCGATCCCCGCGCTCGCCAACATCCCGCTCCGGCGCGAGTCCGAGCTGTGGAAGCGATCGTGCGAGCACTGGAGCAAGGTCGCGGCCGAGCCGTCCGGAAACCGCGACGCGGTCATGGAGCGGCTCGAGGAGCTGTGGCGCGAATCGGTCGAGAAGCTCGTGGAGTCCGGCGGCGCGCGTAAGTGACCGCGCGCGCGGCACGCACGGCCGCATCGGTCCGTGGTTGCGCGCGGCGCGCTTCTGCTAGCATGCGCGCGCCGTGCGGCGCATCTCGCGCGCACGGACGAGAGGAGGATCGAATGTCTCGCGCGCTCGGATTGGCGTCGATCGTGCTCGCTTCGTCGGCGGCGTCCGGTTGTCAGGCCGTCGGCGGCATGTTCGGAGCCGGCGACTTCGACGTGCTCATCAAGCCGATGAGCCTCGAGCCCGTCGAGTCCGCGCACGTGCTGGTGGGCAAGGACGACGCGCTGAAGGCGGAGAGCCCAGACGACATCGACAAGCTTCTCGAGCCGGGCAACCAGACCCAGTACGACTTCTTCGTCGAGTTTCTCGCGGTGCCGAAGGACAAGTCGTGGCGCCAGGCGTCTAACGTGCGCGGCAAGGAGTTCGTCGACCAGGAGCTGATCGAGATCAAGGTCGACGAACCGCAGAAGTCCGGCGAGATCGAGATCAAGTTCGACCGCGATTTCCTGAAGGCGATGTCGCAAGACGGGCTCGTGGTCGTCGTGAGATACAAGGATTCGCCGTCGAAGAAGATGTCGGTTCCCGCGGCGTTCTTCACCGCGGGAGGTGACAAGGAAATCACCATCCTCCCGTCCGATCTCAAGGTGGAGTAACCGTTCTCGACGCATGGAACTCCGCACACAACCTGCCGTCCTGTGGCGAGAGGGCATGTTCCTCTGCCCGCAGCACCTGCAGGCGTTCGGCCGCGAGCTCGGTGCGCGCGTGCGCGTCGCGGAATCGGTCGGGATCCCGGGTGCATTCGGCTTGCTCCGCGTCGAGATCGACGAAGAGGCGCTCGCCCGCGACGTGTTCGTGCTCGAGCGCGCGACCGTCGTCTTCAAGGACGGCAGCGTCGCCGATCTCCCCGGCACGGCGAACGTCGAGCCGCGCGAGTTCGCGGCGCTCTTCACCGGGACCGATCTCGCGGTGGAGCTCGGCGTGCGCGCCATCCAGGACAACGTGCCCCAGATCGATTCCGGCGCGGACGGCTTCGCGCGCTACAAGGTGCGCACCGAGGTCGTGTTCGACGAAAACCTGCGCGATTCGTCGAAGGAGCTCGAGTTCCGCGAGCTCCAAGCGCGCCTCTTCTTCGGCGACGAGGACCGCACGGGCTACGAGACCGTTCCGCTCGCGCGGATCGTGCGGCGCGGCAAGCCGGTCGCGAAATCGGTGCTGTCGCCGAGCTACGTGCCGCCGATCCTGGCGGTCGGGGCCTCTTCCGTCCTGACGAAGGATCTGCGCGAGCTCGCGCAGCTCCTGCGCACCAAGGCGCTCGACCTCGCGCCGCGCATCCCCGCGACGTCGGGGCTCGCCAGCGCGCAGCGCGGCGCGGACATCTCGGCCTTCGTCAAGCTGCAGGCGATCAATCAGTGCTTGGGGATGCTCGACCAGGTCGCGGCGGCGAACGAGCTTCACCCGTTCGACGCTTACCTCTGTTTGTGTCAGTGCACCGCGAACCTCGCGATCTTCGGACCCAAACGCGTCGTGCCCGACCTCCCCGCCTACGATCACCTCGCCCTCGAGACCGCGTTCACCTCTGCGTCGCGCGCGATCCGCGCGCTCGTCGGCGAGGAGGTCACGCAGCCGTACGCGACCGAAGCCTTCCGCGAGATCCGGCCGGGCATCTTCGGGTGCGCGCTGCAGGACACGTGGGTGGATCAGCACGCGATCGTCTACCTCGGCGTCGAGGTCGCGCAGAAGTCCGAGGCGGTGATCACCGCGGCCGGCGACGGGCTGCTCAAGGTCGGCGCGCCGACCGACGAGGAGCGCATGCTCACGACGACGACGCCGATCATCCAGCTCGCGCACGAACGCGTGCCGCCGGTCGCGTTCCCCCGCCGCGAGAACCTGCATTACTTCCGCATCCATTCCGAAGCCGGGTCGCGCGAGGGTTGGCTGCGGGTCGCGAAGGCCCGGTCGATCGTGCTGACCGACTTCACGGCCTGGGACGGCATCAAGTTTCACCTCTACGTGGAGACGCCCGGGAGCTGACCATGGCGAGCGCACGCGAGACGCTGAACGAGGCTTGCGCGCCGGTCTTCCTCTACTTGACGGCGTTCCGGCGCAACTCGACGACGTCGAAGCAGACGCTCGATGCGCTCCACGCGGATCTCAGGCGCGAGATCGAGAAGGTCGAGCGGCGCTGCGAGGAAGACCGCGAGCTCCGGCAGCGCTTCCAGAAGGCGAAGTACGCGCTCGTCGTCGCGGCCGATCAGGTCGTGCTGACCTCGGCGTGGCCGCACCGCACTTCGTGGCCGAAGCGCAGCCTCGAGCTCGACGCGTTCAAGACGTCGGTGGGCGGGAAGAAGTTCTTTCGCGTCGTCGAGGAAGTGCTCAACGATCCGGGGGAGGACGCGCCGGAGATCGCGGAGGTTCTCTTCACGTGCATGGCGCTCGGATTCCAGGGCGAACTCGCCGGCGAACCGCGCGAGCTCGAGCGCCGGCGCCGGCAGCTGTACGAGAAAGCGCGCTTGCCCGGCAGGCTCGGCGACAACCTCGCGCCCGACGCCTACGGACGAGACTTCGTGAAGAAGGTGATGCGCTTGCCGACGATCGGAATCGCGCGGCTCGCGCTGATCGCGGTGGCGGCGCTCATGTTCTGGCTCGTCTTCGGGAACGTCGCGACGAGCTGTTACAACTCCGCGATCTTGAAGAAGATCGACGCCGCGATCGCCGAGCTCTAACCCGCACTGACGGCCCTCCAAGGAACGAACACGATGGCGGAGTTCCTCGCGACAAAGACGGCCAAGATCGGGCTCGTCGTCGTCTTGCTCGTGTTCGTCGGCCTCGCCGTCTGGTGGTCGAACGAGGAGCTGCCGAACTCGGAGATCGCGGGCGCGATCCTCCTGACGCTGATCATCACAGCGGGCTTGTGGGTCGCGATCGCAGTCGCGTTCCGCGCGCTGCAACGCAAGCGCCAGGCGGAGTTCGACGCCAACGTCGCGGCGAAGGAAGGGATCGAGGATCGCCGGCGCGAGTGGATCAAGTGGACCACGGAGCTCAAGAAGCACGACATCGACCGCTACTCGCTGCCGATGTACCTGCTCGTCGGCGAGCCGCAGGGCGGCAAGAGCGTCCTCCTGCACAACTCCGACCTGCACTTCCCGTTCGGGCAGGAGAAGCTCTCGGGGGTCGGCGGCACACGCGGCTGCGATTGGTGGTTCACCGACGAAGCAGTCGTCCTGGATCTCGCAGGTCGATTGTTCACGCATCAGGGCGGAGCGAGCGACGAAGCCGAGTGGAACGCCTTCCTCGCGCTGCTCTCGGATTACCGGCCATACTGCCCCGCGAACGGAATCATCCTCGTCCTGCCGTGCGACGGCTTGCTGACCGACGGGGAAGCGCAGGTCAGCCAGAAGGCGAGCCGCATGCAGGGCGCGCTGCGCACGTTGGTGGAGAAGCTCGAGGCGCGCCTTCCCGTCTACGTCGTCCTGTCGAAAGCCGATCGAATCTTCGGGTTCGTCGAGTGCTTCCACACGCTCGATGCCGACCAGCGCAACGAGATGTTCGGCTGGTCGCGCCCGGCGGAGAAGCTCGAAGTCCCATTCGACCCGCAGGAGGCGCGGCAGGGGTTCGACGGATTCGTCGAGCGCGCGCGCTACCTGCGCGCGCACCGGCTCGCCAACGCTCGCGTCCCGGAAGCGATCTCTGACGTCGATCGCTTCTACGCGTTCCCGAACGAGCTGGCGGCGCTTTGGCCGTCGCTCTCGACGTACCTGCAGCGGCTCTTCGGCGATGAGCGCTTGTCCGAGAGACTTTTTTTCCGCGGGTTCTACCTGACGTGCGGTCTCCAGAAGGGCACGCCGATCGCGAAGGTCTGCTCCGAGCTCATCGGCGGCGCCGGCGAATCCGATCGCCGCGAGCTCGAGTCGCTCTTCACCAAGTCGCGCGCGTTCTTCATCCGGGACCTGATCAAGAAGCGCGTCTTCAACGAGAAGGGGCTCGTGCGCCCGACGCGCGAGCGCGTCGTCAAGGTGCACCGTGCAGCCGTGATCGGGTACGGACTCGCGGCCGTGATCGCCGTCCTCGCTGTGATCACCGTCACGAGCTACGTCATCGACCGGCGCCGCCAATCGGTTCCTTCGGAGTTCGACGTCGCGTTGGACGCGGCCGACTCGGTCCGGCGGAACTCCTCGCTCAAGATCGACGAGTTGCTCGAGACGCTGCGCGTCATCGACGCCGCCGCGAACATCAAAGAGGGCGCGGTCGGCGGCACGATGGAGTCGGCGTTGGGGTCGACGGCGGACAAGTTCCGGGAGCTCTACGTGGCCGTGTTCGAGAAACGGCTCATCCCATTGATGCAAGACGGCGCGGTTGCGTCATTGGGTCGCGCTCGCCATGCGAGCTACGAAGAATTCAAGGCGCAATACCTCGAGGACGTGCGCTGGGTCGCGGAAGGCGGCGAGCTGCGACGCGGCGACGACGCGAAGAGCGACCGCGACCGAGTCCTTCGGCTCGCTTCGGCGGGTCCCGCGTTCGAATCGCTCGGTGCGCCCGACGAGATCGCGGAGCGACTGGGAGCCGTGCTCGATCGGTGTCTCGATCACGCGGGAGGCAGGCTGCGTTTGCCGCCGGCGGGGCGCGACGCACGAGCGGAGATCATCGATGCTGCGATCGCGACATGGGATCGCGCGCTCGAAGCGGGTTCCGACAATCAGATCGACGGCAATCTCGGGTACTTGCTGGCGTGGCAGGGTCTGAAGGACGCGCACGCTGACCTCAAGACGCTCAATCCCAACGCGGATCTGAAGGAAGTCGGCCGACTCTGCGACAAGTTCTCGAATTCACTCGGGGTCCTGCGCCGGAGCGAGTCCGACCTGATCGCCGGGAAGGACGGGAAGGCCGTCTACCGGTTCATGGTCGACGGCGATTTCATCGCGGCGGCCAGCGCGCGTTCGGATTTCATCCGCGACATCGGCGCGGATGAAACGCTGTCGCAGCGATGGAAGAAGCGCGACGACGTCGAAGCGGAGTTGAACGAGCAGTTCGGCTCGTACTGGAAGAAGTGCGATCCTCCGAAATACTCCCCCGACAAACTCAAACAGCTGCTGGGCGCCAAGCAGCCGATGTGTATCGCGGTCCCGCCAGGTGACGTCACTGCGATCCTCACGGACGAGAAGCTGACACGTGCGTGTAGCTCGGATTTCCTCGCGTCGCCTCAAAAGGCGGGGAGTTCCCTGTGGGACCTCGCACGTCTACGCAGCGACTTGGATACCGCCGTGCAGCATGTGAAGGATGCGGGTGGCGATGGACACCGTGGAGTGATCTTCGCGAAGTGCGTAGGGCTCCAAGCCGAGTACATCTCCCGCTACCAAAACAACGATTGGCAGAAGCTCAAGGCGGACGTCCTCCGCGGCGAAGGTTCCGCGCGCGTGTTCGCGCGACCGCTGTCGGACTACTTCGCGGCGACGCAAACGGCGCTCGCGGCGCTGCAGGCGGCAGAGCCGAGGCTCGCCGAGTGGTCGGGTCAGGTGGACTCGCTCCGCGCGCAGTACGAAACCGCGCTGCTGGCCGAGTGGCGTGAATCCAAGTCGATGGAGGCCGCCCTCGTGGGCGAAATCCGCGAACACAGCGATGCGCGCAAGAAGATCCCGATCCCGGAAGCGACCGACGAGTGGCTGCAGAGCGTCGACGACTGGCTGGCCGATGCGATCGGGATCGAGCTGGACAGGCAGAAGCAGTTCTGGATGGAAATCGAATCGCCGGCGCCGCGCGATATCGAAGGCGCCGCTCGATGGTTCCTCGACGAGTCGTCGCGGGGGGCGCTCGCGAAAAAGCTCGACGCCGGGCGAGGCACGTTCCCGAATCTCGCGACGTTGCCGGAGCTCAAGAAGGAGGGGCGAACGGCCAAGCTGAAGGTCGAACTCGTGGCGTACGCCCCGCCCGGCAGCGTCGACCAGTTGGACAGCGACCGGTTCGTCGAGCAGCTGCGCAAAGTGGCGCAGCGTTTCCGCGACGGCATCGAGCAGCGGGAGATGGCTCGCGAGCTCGTGAGCTCGGTCCAGACGTCGCTTCAGCCGAACGGCGGACGCCAGTACGTCCAGGCGCTGTTCAACAAGTTTCGTGAGCGAGTGTTCTCGGGGCTGCGCGAGCAATTCGTCGTCGATCTGGACAAGACCGTCAACGAGCACAAGCGTCTCATCGATTCACTGTGGGCCGGTCTCGACCAAGACTCCAAGGTGGGCGGAGCGGAGCTTGCTGCATTCTTCGACGAGGGCCGCGCTTTCGACGACCTGCTCGACACGTACTACATCGCGCACGGTCCTGCCGCGATCGCGAACGGAGCAGACGGCGCCGCGGCCGCGCCGAAGGCGTTCGCGCTCGAGGAGTTCGCCGGCGGAGCTCCAGGCGCTCCGTTGTCCGCTCCCTGGTCAGGCGTGCGATTCCTCATCGACTTGCAAAAACAGCTGACCACGGGCAAGGACGGCCCGCGATCGGCGACGACCGCGTCGTTCAAAGTGTCGTTCCAGCCGTTCGTGGAGAACGGCACGCTCTTCCCGCGGCAGAACCCATCGCCCGCCAACTTCTTCGTGGTCTCCCCGCTCGCAGCGGGCGGCTCGGCGAAGATCGAGATCAAGAAGCTGGCGAGCGGACCGATCGAGCGCTCCATCGAAGGCGCGCATCTGTCGGCGTTGTCTCTCGTCTGGTCGCGTCAATCGAGCATCGGTTCGGCGCCCGACGCGGAAGACATGCGCGTCGACTGCTACCCGCCTCTTGCGCCGATGCGGCTCGCGTGGACGGGCCAGCTCATCAAGGGCGCGTGGCGCGTGGAGGTTCATCCCAAGGGCAGCGACGACCGCCGCGGCCGCGCCTCGCTCGACCTCACGTTCACGCCACCGATCCCCGAGCGGCCACCGCGCAATCCGTTCGCTCGGTAAGGCGCGATGTCGTCCGCGTCGCGCGCGAACCCGTCATTGCACCTCTACGGCAAGCTTCCGATCGCGAAGGACTACCTCCGCGTCGGTTGCGGAGACGGTCCGGCGCGCGAGCTGCGCGAGTGGTTGGACGAGGGCTTCTCGAGCGCTCCGCCGGGCGGCCTCGCGCCCGAGCTGGCCTTCCCGATGCGGTTCCTGGCGGGCGACGCGTGGAGCGCGCGATCGCCCGGCACCGGCGTGCTGTCGAAGTGGCTCGGCCGCATCGGCGGCGATGGGGCCGCGCTGATCGGCTGCGCGTGGCCGAGCAGCGACGCCGGCGGACTGCGACCGTTCCCGCTCTCGGTCTTCGTCGAGCGCAAGTCGAGCGAGATCGCTCGCGAGCTCGAGCTCGGGCTCGATGCGACCGACGCGTGGTGGACCGCGCTCGAGAGCGAGCACGACTGGATCGCGGCGCAGCCCGAGACCGAATCACTCCTCGCGTCGGCGCGACGGCGTCGAGTCGCACCCGCCGAACGATCCGCGCCCGCGAACGCGGCCGGATTCGACGAATGGAGCGCGGCTCTCTGGCCGGACGACACGCACGCGCGGCTGCGTGAGATGCTCGCGGCGCTCGCATCGTGCGTACGCGAACGACCCGACGACCCACTGCGTTTTCCATTGGTCGGCGATGCGCCGACCTTGGCGCAAGTCCACGCGTGGTGGCGAGCGTGGTCGCTCGTCCATGAAAGTCCGCACGCACGCGTACCGACGCTGTTCTTCCCGTGCTCGAGCGGGAGCGGCGACATCGGAGCGTTCGTCGTCCTCTACCCCTCGAAGCCGCGCCCCGCCGACGTCGCGTGGCTCGTGCGTCCGAGCGAACGCGCCCCCCTCGGGACAGGCGATTTCGGTCGGCTCCGTCCGATTCGCCGTCGCGAGGCGGCGGCGAGCGAGTGTGCGCAATCCCCGCCGATCGAAGCCGGACTGCGCGCTGCGCTGTCCGAGTTCGGACACCTCGCGCGATAGCCGTGCGCCGTTGCCTGACCGCGACGGGGGAGGATACAGTAGCCGCGCTTTCGCGGACCGTCGCACTCGCAACATGCGGCTCGGCTCGCGGACGCTCGCAGTCCGATGCCCTCGCCCGACACGCTCGACCTCGCGGCGCTCCTGAACCCGCTCTCCGCGGAAGATCCCTGCGGCAAGGACCTGCGGCTCGAGAGCCCGGCGACCTCGCCGTACTTTCGGCTGAAGGACGCGCGCACCAACGCTCGCGCGGCGGAGAGAGCCGCGGAGTCGGATGACGAGAAGCGCGGTCAGTACTTCGTCGCGTCCGAGTGGCGCGTGATCCTCCAAGACGCGCCGCGCGTCCTCGCCGAGCAGAGCAAGGACTTCGAGATCGCGGCGTGGCTCACCGAAGCTCTGATCCGCCACAAGCGCTTCGCGGGGCTGCGCGACGGGTTCCGGCTCCTGAACGGACTCACGACGTCGTTCTGGGACGGGATCTTTCCGCGCCCCGACGAAGACGGAATCAGCACGCGCGTGGCGGCGTTGACCGGCTTGAACGGCAACCCCGGATCCGAGGGATCGCTGATCGCCCCAATTCGACGCGTCCCCATCACAGCGGCGTCGAACGGCCGCGAGTTCAGCCACTGGCACTGGGTCCGGGCCGTCGAGATCGATCGGATCCAGGAGCCGGAGAAGCGCCAGCAGCAGATCGATCGCGGCGCGGTCGCGCTCGAGCACTTCCGCTCGGCGGTCGCGGAAACGCGCGAGTCGTTCCACAAGGACCTCGTCGACGACCTGGGGCAGTGCCTCGAGGAGTATCAGAAGCTGTGCGCGGCGCTCGACTCGCGCTGCGGCGCGGATTCCCCGCCTGCGACGAACATCAAGACGGCGCTCGAAGCGGTGCTCGAGACGCTCCACGCGTCGACGGGCGGGCGCTTCTCCGCGGCACCGTCGGAGGAGGCCACCCCCGAGGGGGGCAATGGCTCGGTCGCGGGCGGCGACGGCCACGCTCCGATCTCCGGCGCGATGCGCTCGCGCGAGGAGGCGTTCGCGACCCTCGTCCGAGTCGCGCACTTCTTCCGTACCACGGAGCCGCATTCGCCTCTCTCGTACGTCCTGGAGCAAGCGGTCCGTTGGGGTCGCATGCCGTTGCCCGAGCTCCTCGACGAGTTGATCACCGACAACACGGCTCGGACGAGCCTCAAACGACTCACGGGTATCCCGATTCCGCCTTCGGAATGAGATAGCCGCTTCCCAACGCCCCTCCCGTTCGAAAGGACTGCCTCACTCATGGCTGGCATCCACGACAAGCTCTCCCGCGTGCGGAAACCCCGCGTGCACATCTCGTACGACGTCGAAGAAGACGGCGCCACGATCAAGCGCGAACTGCCGTTCGTCGTCGGCGTGATGGGCGACTTCTCGGGCAACCCGACACGCGAGATGAAGCCACTCAAGGACCGCGCGTTCGTCCCGATCGATCGCGACAACTTCTCCGACGTGATGGCCAGCGTGTCGCCCGAGCTGAACCTCAAGGTGAAGAACACTTTGAAGGGCGATGGGAGCGAGATGGCCGTGACGCTGAAGTTCAAGAGCATGGAGGACTTCGAGCCCAAGAACGTGGTCTCTCAAGTCGAGCCGCTGCGCAAGCTGATGGAGACGCGCAGCCAGCTCGTCGACCTGGCGACGAAGGCCGAGCGCTCCGAGAAGCTCGAGGACCTGCTCGAACGCGTGCTCAAGAACTCCGGCGACCTGAAGAAGCTGCAGTCGGAGCTCGGCGTGCAGGATCAACCGAAGCCCGAGGGAGGTGCGTGATGGCCGACGCCCAAGGTGAGGGACAAGCACAAGCCGCGCCGGCCGCCGCCGCTCAGGAGGGGCCGAGCCTGCTCCAAGAGGCGATCAAGAACACGAAGCAGACGGAGGCGTCGCGCGTCCAGGAATTGATGCGCACGCTCGCCGAGGAAGCGCTGCGCGGGACCGTCACGTGGTCGAAGAACGTCGACGGGACGCTGAAGGAGGCGATCAAGTCCATCGACGAAGCGCTCTCGAAGCAGCTCGCGGCGATCATGCACGCGCCCGAGTTCCAGAAGCTCGAGGGCAGCTGGCGGGGACTGCAACACCTCGTCATGAACTCGGAGACGGGCGAGGGCCTCAAGATCCGCATGCTCAGCATCGGCAAGCGCGAGCTCTACAAGGACCTCTCGCGCGCCGTGGAGTTCGACCAAAGCACGATCTTCAAGAAGGTCTACGAGAGCGAGTTTGGCATCGCCGGGGGTCAACCCTTCGGCGCCATGATCGGGGACTTCGAATTCGGCAAGCACCCCGAAGACGTTGAGTTGCTGTCGAAGATGTCAAACGTCGCCGCCGCGGCGTTCTGTCCGTTTATCACGACGCCGTCCGCGAACCTGCTCGGGCTCGATAGCTGGACGGAGCTCGGCGACCCGCGCGATCTCGAGAAGATCTTTGCCAGCCCCGAATACACGAGCTGGCGATCCTTCCGGGAGTCGGACGATTCACGCTTCGTGTCGATGGTAATGCCGCGCGTACTTGCACGGCTTCCGTACGGGAAGAGCACTAAGGCCGTGGAGGAATTCGGCTACGAGGAGGTGGCTCTCGATAAGAAGGGGATGGCCAAGTCTGTCGCGCACGACGACTACTGCTGGATGAGCGCGGCGTACGTCATGGGAACAACGTTGACGAACGCGTTTTCCAAGTACGGCTGGTGCGTGGCGATCCGCGGATTGGATACTGGCGGTAAGGTCGAAGGCTTGCCGGTGCACGTATTCAAGAGCGATGACGGGGCGGTTGACGCCAAGTGTCCGACGGAGATCGGCATCACGGACCGCCGCGGAGCAGAGCTAGACAAGCTCGGATTCCTCCCGCTGTGTCACTACAAGAACACCGACTATTCCGTATTCTTCGGCGCGCAGACGACGCAGAAGCCCAAAAAGTACGACAAGCCCGACGCCAACGCGAATGCGGAGATATCGGCGCGTTTGCCGTACATCCTCGCCACGTCGCGGTTCGCGCACTTTCTCAAGATGATCGCGCGCGACAAGATCGGCGCGTTCATGGAAGCCTCCGATTGCGAGCTCTGGCTCAACAACTGGATCAAGGAGTACGTGAGTGCGAACAAAGACGCAGGGCAGGAGATGAAAGCGCGCTTCCCTCTCGCCGACGCCAAGGTCGAAGTACGCGAGATCCCCGGCAAGCCCGGCTCTTACAACGCGGTCGCGTGGCTCCGTCCGTGGCTGCAGCTCGAGGAGCTGACGACTTCGCTCCGACTGGTGGCACGGATTCCGCAGAAGGGCGGTTGATCCATTCGACGACGGCTGCGCCCGCGAGCGACGATCGCCCGCGCGCGCAGCCGCTCCACCGTAGCGGTATCGCCATGCACGAGAGCTTGCTGCAGCGGGTCGTCGAGCGCGGTGTGAGCGCGCGGGCGGAGCGCGGAAGCGTCGCCGAGTCGCTGATCGCATGGCTCAGCCTCGACGCGAGCTCGCGCGTGCCGGGTCGAGACGAGATCCTCGGCCGGATCATGCAGGACCTCGCGGCGATCGACGATCTCTTGTCGTCGCAGCTCGACGAGATCCTGGGTCATTCGAAGTTCCAGGAGCTTGAGGCCGGCTGGCGCGGACTGCAGTGGTTGTGCGAGGAGATCGACGATCCGCACCGGATCAAGGTGCGCGTGCTCGACGTCACGTGGAGCCGGCTCGCCAAGGACCTCGAAAAGGCGATCGACTTCGATCAGTCCGAGCTCTTCCGGAAGGTGTACAGCGCCGAGTTCGACACGCCCGGCGGAGAGCCGTACGGCGTGCTGCTCGGGAACTATTCGATCCGGCCCGTCCCGACCGCCGACTCGCCGCAAGACGACCTCGCGATCCTGCGCTCGATCGCGCAGGTCGCGGCGGCGGCGTTCGCACCGTTCGTCGCGACCGTGCACCCGTCGTTCCTCGGGTTGGAGAGCTGGCGAGACCTCGACGAAGCCTCCGACTTCGCGCGGCGCTTCACTCAAACCGAGTTCCTGCGCTGGAACTCGCTGCGCGCCAGCGACGACGCGCGATTCGTCGGCCTCGTGCTGCCGCGCGTGCTCCTGCGCTTGCCCTGGCCGCACACGCCGACGATGACACACGGATTCCGCTACCGCGGCCGGCAGACGCAAGGGAGTGGCGGCGGACACCTGTTCGGGAGCGCGATCTGGGCGCTCGGCTCGGTGCTGGTGCGCGCGTTCTCGGAGTCCGAGTGGCTCGCTTCGATCCGCGGAGTCGATCGCGACGTCGAGGGCGGAGGGCTCGTCGTCGGTCCGGCCGTCGAATCGTTCGAGACGGACTCCTGCGGGACGATCGAGAAAGGGATCACCGACGTGGTGATCACCGATGCGCGCGAGAAGGAGCTCGCCGACCTCGGCTTCGTCGCGCTGACGCACTGCCACGGCACGTCGTTGGCGGCGTTCTGCCATTTCCCGTCGGCGCAGAAGCCGAAGGCGTACGGCGATCCGCTCGCGACCGCCAACGCCCGGCTCTCGGGAATGCTCCACTACATGCTGTGCGTGTCGCGCTTCGCGCACTTCGTCAAGCTGATCGGCCGCGACCGGCTCGGGTCGTTCGCCACCGCGGACGACTTCAAGCGGCTGCTCGAGGACTGGCTGCACGGGTATTCGATCCGCACCGACGACGTCACGAGCGAGCTGGCCGCGCGCGCCCCGCTCTCCGAGTTCGGAGTCGACGTGCGCGAGGTCGCGGGTCGCGCCGGCGTCTTGCGCTGCGTGATCCATCTGCGGCCGCACTTCCAGCTCGACCAGATGAGTCCCGCGATCAAGCTGGAGACCGATGTCGCGCCTTTGCAGCGCACCTGAACGGAAGCGAGGATGGACGTATGAAGGCGATGGATCTGTACCGCGAAGGCAAGCTCGCCGAAGCGGTGGAGGCCGCCACCGTGGAAGTGCGCACACGTCCGGCCGACGTGGCGGCGCGCGGTCGGCTCGTCGCGCTGCTCTGCATCCAGGGCGAGCTCGATCGCGCCGACAAGCAGATCGAGACGATCGTTCTCCAGGATCCGAAGTCCGAGGTCGGCGCCTCTCTGATCCGGCAGCTGATCCGCGCCGAGCGCTGGCGACAGGAGTTCTGGCTCGCCGGGCGGCTACCCGAGTTCGTCGGGGCACCGTCCGAGCTCCTACAGCTGCACTTGCGCGCCGCGATCAGCCTGCGAGAAGGCGATCGCCGCCAAGCCGGCGCATGGCTGGTGCAGGCGGAGGAGCTGCGCTCACCGATCGTGGGCGAGGACTTCGACGATTTCCGAGATCTCGACGACCGTGTCGCGAACCTGCTCGAGGTCTTGACGAGCAACGGCAAGTACTACTGGATCCCGATCGATCGTGTGAATCGGATCGAGGTCCGCCAGCCCGAGCAGCTGCTCGATCATCTGTGGGTGCGCGCCGGAGTCTCGGTCGCCGACGGACCCGAGGGCGAAGTGTACCTGCCCGCGATCTATGCCCCGTCGACGCCGGAGCTGGACGCCGGGTCGCGCATGGGACGCACGACGGATTGGAGCGGCGACGACGGCGAGCCGGTCTGCGGGCGCGGACTGCGGATGTTCTTCGTCGGCGAGGTCGAGCGCAGCGTGTTCGAGCTGGGACGCTGCATCTTCGCGAATGGCCGCGCGCCGCGACCCGAGGGCGCGGGGAGCGTGCGGCCGTGACGCGGCCGTCCACCGAGCCCGCGGTCGTCACCTCGGTGCTGGATCGATTGCTCGACGACGATCCGCGAGCGACGGTCGAGTCGACGCGGCCGTCGCGGCCGGTGCTGCGCGACCTCGAGGCGGCGATCCGGCGCGATCTGCGCTGGCTCGTGCGCACGCGGCGCCGCGTGATCAGCTGGCCGAAGGACTACGAAGAGCTCGAATCGTCGGTGCTCAATTACGGCGTGCCCGACATGACTGGCGCCAACCTGGCGTCACAGGAAGCGCGCGCGGAGTTCATCCGCACGATCGAAGCCGTCATCCGGCGGTTCGACAAGCGCTTCAAGTCGGTGTCCGTGGTCCCGGGCGCCGAGGGCGAGCCACTCGATCGCACTCTGCGCGTGAGGATCCAAGGCGTCCTGTTCGCGGAACCTGCTCCCGAGACCGTGACGTTCGATTCGTTCGTCGAACCCGACACCCACTCGCTCGAGATCCGACCCTGAGCGCATGAGCGACGAACTGCTCGGTTACTACAACCGCGAGCTCTCGTACCTGCGCGAGCTCGGAAAGGCGTTCTCGCACGCTCACCCCAAGATCGCGGGCCGGCTGCGGATCACGCCCGAGACGGTCGAGGATCCGCACGTTTCGCGCCTCATCGAATCCGTCGCGTTCCTCAACGCGCGAGTTCGCAAGAAGCTGGACGACGACTTCCCCGAGCTCACCGACGCGATGTTGTCGGTGCTCTATCCGCACTTCCTTGCGCCTATTCCGTCGATGGCCGTGGTGCAGTTCGAATGCGATCCCGAGCTGACGACGGGGTACGACCTGCGCGCGGGCACCATGTTGGAGACCGAGCGCATCGACGGCGAGCCATGTCGCTTCCGCACGGCCTTTCCCACGACGGCGTGGCCAGTGCGCGTCGAGAGCGTGCGGCTGATGAGCACGCCGTTCGTCGCCCCCGTGTCGCCTCGATCGGCTTCGTGCTCGGCCGTTTTGAGCATCCGTCTGCGCACCGCGACGGCGGGAGCGTCGTTCGCCGTACTGAATCCCAGGTCGCTGCGCTTCTTCCTCGAGGGGCAGGAGCACCATGTCCACGCGCTGTACGAACTGCTCTTCAACCACGTCGTCGACATAGCGATCGCCGACTCGGCGAAGGACTCGGCGGCGCGCTTCCTGGATGCCAACACGCTGCGGCCGGTCGGATTCGAACCCGATGAGGGCTTGCTCCCCTATCCCAAGCGATCGTTCATCGGCTATCGCCTGCTGACGGAGTTCTTCGCGTTCCCGACGAAGTTCCGATTCCTCGAGTTCACCCGCCTGCCGAGTGAGAAACTGAGGCGCTGCGGCGCGACGCTCGAGCTCTTCGTCTACCTGAACCGCACGAGCGCGGAGCTCGAGCAAGCAGTGACTTCGAACAAGGTCTCGTTCGCCCTCGGCTGCACTCCGATCGTGAATCTGTTCCGACACCGTTGCGAGTCCGAGACGATGACGCACACGCAGTCGGAGTATCACGTAGTGCCCGACTCGCGGCGACCACGCGCGATCGAGATCTACTCGGTCGACCACGTGACCGCGCGCGGTTCCAAGGGCGAGAGCACACGCTACTTCCCGTTCTTCGGTCTCGACCACGGCGGGAGCGACGACAAGTCGCGGGCTTGGTGGTACGCGTCGCGCCGCGCGGCGCCGCCGATCTTGGGCAAGCGCGACGACGGCACCGAGGTGTACCTTTCGCTCGTCGACCTGGACTTCCATGCGAAGGCCCACGCGGGCTGGACGCTCGACGTCGAGGCGACGTGCCTCAACCGCGACTTGCCGGCGCGCTTGCCGGTGTCGCCGAAGCTCACACTCAGCGACGGCGGCGGCGCCGTTCGCGGGATCCGTTGTCTCACGCCGCCGACGGCGACGCCGCGGCCGCCGCGCGGCGGCGGAGCGGCCTGGCGTCTGGTGTCCCATCTGAACCTGAACCAGCTCTCGCTCACCGGCGGCGAATCGGGGACGGACGCCTTGCGCGAGATCCTGCGTCTCTACGACGTGCGCGGGTCCGACGAGAACCGCGACATGATCGAAGGCGTGCTGTCGGTCCAGGCCCGCGAGAGCTCGACGCGCGTGGTCATCGGCGGCATCCCCGGGTTCTGTCGCGGCACCGACATCGCCGTGCACTTGGACGAGCAGCGTTTCGCCGGGAGCGGCGTCTACCTGTTCGGCTGCGTGCTCGAGCGCTTCCTCGCGCTGTACTGCACGATCAACTCGTACGTTCGGCTCGCGATCACGACCAACACCCGACCGGGAGAGCTACGGAGATGGAAGCCTCGCGCGGGCGACCGGACGCTGATCTGAGCCGGCGCCTCGCGGAGGAGCCCGGCGCGTTCGAGTTCTTCCAGGCCGTGCGCCTCCTGGAGAACGCGGCGACGCGCGACGCACCGCCGCGCGCGCCGGTCGGACACGATCATCCGCCGGCGGAGGAATCGATCCGATTCCACGCGTCGCCCGCTCTCGCCTTCCCGGCCGCTCCCATTCAGGCGCTCGAGCGTTTCGCCGCGTCGTCCGAGGACCTCCCCTCCGCGTCGCCGTGGCACATGCACGTGACGTTCCTCGGGCTCGTCGGCGCCGCGGGCGTTCTGCCAGCGCACTACTCCGAGCTCGTCCACGAGCGCGCTCGCAAGCGCGATACGGCGTTCCGCGACTTTCTGGACCTCTTCCATCAACGCGCGATCTCCTTCTTCTACCGCGAGTGGTGCAAGTACCGCTTCACGATCGAG
>CAZQHA010000012.1:0-20312 GCA_964592795.1 uncultured Planctomycetaceae bacterium
AGCGCCTTCTCCGCGTCGCGCGCGCGCCACGGGATCGGCGCCACGCCGCCGAGCACGACGCGCGCGCGGCGCACGCGGCCCGCGTCGAGCCACACGGCGAGCGCCACGGCGGAGAGCGCGAAGTCGAACGAGCCGCGCTCCTTGAACTTGAGGTAGGTGCTCACCAGCCCCGGTTCCGGCGCGGGCACGTCGACTTGCGTGAGCACGTCGCTTTCGCCCAGCACGTTCTCACGCGTCGCGTCGCCCTCCGAGGGCAGCTTGAAGAACTGCGCGAGCTCGAGAGCGCGAACACCGGACGGCCCCACGATCGTCACCTTCGCGTCGAGCGCGACCAGCATCGGCGCGAGATCCGACGGGTGCACGATGTACGACGGACCGCCGCCGAGGATCGCGTTGTACTTGTTGAGCCCCGAGTACGCGAAGCACTCGGTGCCGCCCTTCTTCAGGCATTTCGCGTGCTCGTTCCGGTAGTACCAGCAGCGCGGGCGCTGGCACAGGTTGCCGCCCACCGTTCCTTGACTGCGGATCTGCGGGCTCGCGATCGACAGCGCCGCTTCGCGCAGGCCCCGGAATCGCTCGCGCACGGGCGCGGCGTCGGCGAGCTTCGACAACGTGCACAGCGCACCGATCGAGAGCGCGCCGGCCGGGTCGCCCGCGATGCGATCGAGCCCTGGGACCGATTTCAGGTTGACGAGCTCCTCGGGCTCGGCGAGGTGCTCCTTCATCTCGGTCAAGAGATCCTGACCGCCGGCGAGCAGCTTGCGCGCGCCGGCCGGCTCCGGACGGCGAGCACGGTCCATCAGACGGATCGCGTCGTCGAGGCTCTTCGGTTGGAGCAGGCTGAAGGCTTTCATGGCTCAGGTGAAGCGGTTCAGCGCCGCGAGCACTTTGTCCGGGGTCATCGGGAGATCGCGGACGCGCGCTCCGCAGGCGTTGTGCACGGCGTTCACGATCGCGCTGTGCCCGGGGATGATCGCCGGCTCCGCCATCCCGATCACGGCATTGCGCGTATCGCCGTCGTCGATCAGCGGTGACAACGCGGGGATCTCGAGCGAACCGGCGATCTTGTACTCCTCCATGTTGGCGTTGAGCTGCAGCCCGAGCACGGGGTCGATCACTCGACCCTCGAAGAGCGCGTAGCTCAGCGCTTGGATCATCCCGCCGTTGAGCTGGCTCTTGACCGCGAGCCGATTCATCGGGAGACCGCAATCCTGGCAGCCGACCATCGCGAGCACTTGCACGTGACCGGTGCGCGTGTCGACCGCGACCTTCGCGGCCTGCGCGCCGTGCACGCCGCCGGCGGCGAGGTTCGCTTGCCAGGTCCCGCGACCCGCGAGACCTTCGCTCCCAAGCAGCGCGCAGGCCTGCTTCCACGTGAGCTTCCTGCTCGCGTCGGCCGCGTCGACGACGTGCCCGCCCTCGAACCTCACGAGCTCGGGCTTCGTGCGCAGCGTCTCGGCCACGCGCTCCGCGAGCTTCGTGCGCGTCACGTACGCGGCGTGCATCACGGCGGGCGCGAGCGACGCGGTCGTCGTGCTGCCCCCGGACCCGTTCGCTTGGCCGTAGCGGCTGCTGCCGATCCGCGCGGTCACTTGGCCGAGCTCGAGGCCGAACGCCTCGGCCACGATCGCGGCGACGTACGTCCGCGTTCCGGTGCCGAGGTCCTGCGAGCCGACGCTCGCGCTGACGCTGCCGTCGCGCTCGATCTTGACGTCGACCTCGCACTCGGGACGGCCGCCGCCGCCCCAGGTCGCGATCCCGAAGCCGATGCCGGTCGCGATGCCTCCGTCGGACTTGCCCGGCGCGGTTCGATGGGGGTGTTCGAACCAACCGATGGCGCGCGCGACCTCGTCGAGCTGGCGCGCGTAGACCGGATCGCGCAGGTTCTTCTTGCGCACCTCGAGCGGGTCGAGCTTCAGCTTGTACGCGAGCTCGTCGAGCAGCGACTCGATGCCGAACGAGGCCTGCGGGTGTCCCGGCGCGCGCATCGCGACGCTCGAATCCGTGTGCGTGTAGACCGAGACCTTGCCCGACCAGCGGTTCTCGCAGTCGTAGATGTACGGCTGGCCGGCGAACGAGCCGTCACTCAGTCCGCCGAGCACGTTGATGCGCGCGACGAGCGCCACGAGCTTGCCGCTCGCGTCCATGCCGCCGACCAGCCGCTGCTGCGCGCCGCTGCGGTTCCCGCTCATCAGGAACTCGGCTTCGCGCGTGAGCATCAGGTGCACGGGACGCTTCAACTCCTTCGCGAGCTCGCACGCGGTCTTGCCGAAGAATCCGAGGCCGAACTTCGAGCCGAATCCGCCGCCCATGTGCTCGACGATCGCCGTGACGTCGCTCGCGGCGAGGCCGAGCTCTCGGGCCGCCTCGCCGGCGATCGAGAAAGTGGCCTGCGTCGATGCGTACACCGTCGCGTCGGTGCCGCCGCGGTAGTCGACGACGACGCCGTGCGTCTCGAGCGACGCGTGGTGCTGGGTCGGAACCGTGTACGTCGCGTCGACGATGCCCGCCGCGCCCTCGCCGACGCGCTCGGCGTCCTCGCGCGAGCCGACTTCGGTCATCTGGCTCTGGTTCCCCTTCTTGCGGACCATCACGCCCTTCAGCGCGTACGACTGCGTCGCGTCGGCGGCCCACGGCTCGAGGGGCTCGATGTCGACCTTCAGCGCGCGCAGCGCGTCGTCGCAGCGCTCGGGCGTGTCGGCGGCGACGACCGCGATCGGCTGCCCGAGGAAGCGGGTCTCCCCCGTGACGAGCGCGCGCGCCGCGGCGACGCCTTTGAGCGCGAGCGCCGGCGCGGGATCGATCTTCACGTTCGCGCGCGGATACGGACAGCACAAGAGCTGCGCGAAGACCATGTTCGGCAGCCGGATGTCGTGCGTGTACTTCGCGCGCCCCGTGACCTTGTCGGGGCCGTCGACGCGCGGGAGATCGTGGTTCAGGAGGCGCAGATCACCGCGCGCGGGCCACGCGGGCCCGTCGACGTCGTCGACCTCGATCTCGATCTCGCGCTCGTGGCCGTCGACGACGGTCGTCGTCTTGATCTTCTTCTTGCGCGGCTTGCCGTCCTGCGCCGGGAATCGTGACGCCATCAGCGCTTCCCTCGCGTTTCCATGCCACGCGCGGCCTCCAGCGCCGCCGAGAAGATGTACGGATAGGTCCCGCACCGGCACACGTTCCCCGAGCAGCTCGCTCGGATCGCAGCCTCGTCGGCTTTGGGATCGCGCTCGAGACACGCCGTGATCGCCATGACGAAGCCGGGCGTGCAGAAGCCGCACATCGACGCGTCGTGCTTGCAGAACGCGGCTTGAAGCGGCGACATCCGATCGGGCGTCCCCTCGCCCTCGATCGTGCGAATCTTCTTCCCGCGCAGGTCCGCGGCGAGCAGGAGACACGCGTAGGCCGGCTCGCCGTCGACGAGCACCGTGCACGCGCCGCAGTTGCCGCGATCGCAGACGAGCTTCGTCCCGGTCAGCGGCGGCTGGCAGTGGTTGCGCAGTGCGTTGAGCAAGGTCGTGCGCGGCTCGACCGAGAGCTTCTTCACCTCGCCGTTGATCGAAAGCTCGATCGCGGTGTCGCCGCTCAGGGTTTCGACGCCGCCGTCCGACTGGAGCGGCTCGGCCGGCGCGCTCCCCGCCATCAGTCGGTTCGCGAGCACACCGCCCGCGGCGGCGGTCCCGGCGCTGCGCAGGAACCTGCGGCGCGACAGCGTCGAGGGATCGGACGGGTCGGGGCGATCGGAGTCGGTCGGCGGACTCATGCTGGGCTCTCGGCGGGACGAGCGCGGATTCTACGCGCGCGGCCCGGCGGCGATCACCCACTTTCACCGCGCCGACCCGATTCCGTCGTCGCTTTGTGACGCAAAGTGTGGGAATAATGGAGCTCGCGACGCGATCAACGCCGCATCGATGACGACCTCCCCGGTGATCGAGCTCCAGGGCCTCTCGAAGAGCTACGGTCGCGTGCGCGCGCTCGACGGTCTGACGCTCTCGGTCCCGGCCGGTCCGATCGGGCTCCTCGGTCCCAACGGCGCGGGCAAGACCACGCTGCTCAAGCTCCTCCTCGGACTGCTCGCGCCGGACGAAGGCCGAGCGTCGATCGCGGGGCACGACCCGTCGCGGCCCTCCGAGCGCCTCGCGCTGCGCGCCGCCGTCGGTTACATGCCCGAGGGCGACTGCCTGATCCCCGGGATGAGCGCGGTCGAGCTGGCGAGCACCCTCGGTCGCCTGTCGGGACTCACCCACGCCGACGCGATGACGCGCGCGCACGAGGTGCTCGACTACGTCGGATTGCACGAGGCGCGCTACCGCAACTGCGAGGAGTACTCGACCGGCATGAAGCAGCGCCTCAAGCTCGCGCAGGCGCTCGTCCACGATCCGCCGCTGCTCCTCCTCGACGAGCCGACGAACGGGCTCGACCCGCAAGCGCGAAGGCACATGCTCGATCTCGTGCACGACCTCGGACACGGGCAGGGCAAGAACTTGCTCCTGTGCTCGCACCTGCTCCCCGACGTCGAGCGCACGTGCGCCGACGTCATCGTGCTGAAGAAGGGACGCGCGGTGCTCCAAGGATCGATCGCCGAGCTCACGCGATCCGATGGCCGTCGCTTCCGCGTGCGGTTCGCCGGCGAGCGCAACGGATTCGCGCACGAGCTCACCGCGCGCGGTTTCGAGTGCCACACGATCGATTCCGACCACCTGTCGGTCCGATTCCCCGAGGCGAGCGCCGATGCGGACCCTCTGTTCCAGATCGCGAACCGCTCGGGGACGCGGATCACGGAGATCGCCCCCGTCCGATCGACCCTCGAGGAGATCTTCCTCCACGAGCTCACGCGCGAGGAAGCCGTCTGATGGCGAGCACGCACACCGAGGTCTACCGGCGCTTCACCGGCGCGCGCGCGCGCGCGCGGAGGCCGTGGGTCGCGATCGCGCTCTCCGGCATCCGCACCGCGACGAAGCGCAAGCTACCGTTGCTCCTCTTCGCGCCGCCGGCGATCGCGACCACGATCTTTTCGTTCGTCGTCTACGCGCGCTTCGCGCTCGAATCCGGCGCGTCGGCCGGTCCGATCCCCTCGGTCGGGCCGGGGATGACCGGCATGGCATTGCTCGCGGGGCGCCTCATCCAAGTGCGCGATCAGATCGTGCAGTTCAACCTCGCGATGAGCTTCTTCGCGCTGCTCATCATGGCCTGGTACGGCTCGGGGTTGATCGCGGAGGACCGGCGCCTGGGCGCGCACCTCCTTTATTTCTCCCGTCCGCTCACGCGCATCGACTATCTCCTCGGCAAGTTCCTGTCGCTCTCGTTCTTCGGCCTGATCGCGGTCCTCGTGCCGGGGCTCGTGATCTGCACGATCGCGGCGTTCTCCTCGCCCGATTGGTCGTTCCTGAAGCAGGAAGGCAGCGTTCTTTGGCGGACCGGCGTCTATTCGGTCGTCTGGGTGGTCGTGATGAGCAGCGTCGTGCTCGCGATCTCGAGCCTCGCGGACCGAAAGACGTTCGCGCTCGTCGGCACGTTCGGGTTCTTCCTCTTGAGCAACGGCATCGCCGTGATCCTCTCGGGGCTCCTGCGCGAATGGACGTACATGGTGCTCGGTCTGCAGGGCAACTTTCAGAGACTGTCCGCTGCGATCTTCGACACGCGCGCCGCGCTCGAGGAGGAGTTCCAATGGGACGCGGGGCTCTCGTGGCTCGCGCTCGCGGCGTACGTCGCCATCGCTTGGTCCGTGCTCTGGGTGCGCGTGCGACCGTCGGAGGTGATCCGATGACCGCGGTGCTCGTCGCGAAGGATCTCGGCCGCTGGTACGGTCCGGTCGTCGGTCTCAACGATCTCAGCGTCGAGATGGGCGGGGGGATCACGGGACTGCTCGGCCCCAACGGCGCGGGCAAGTCGACGCTGCTCAAGCTCGTCGCCGGCGAGATCCGACCGTCGCGCGGAACTCTCGAAGTCCTGGGTCACACGCCGTTCGCGAACCGCGCGTACTTCCGAGAGCTCGGCTTCTGTCCGCAGCAGGACGCGCTGTACGGCGACATGACCGGACTTCAGTTCGTGACGTTCCTGACGCGCCTCCACGGATTCTCGCGCACCGAGGCTCGCGCGCGCGCCGCGCGGTCTCTCGAGCGCGTGCACCTCGCCGACGCGATGAACCGGCGCGTGCGCGGATACTCGAAGGGGATGCGCCAGCGCGCGAAGCTGGCGCAGGCCATCGCGCACGATCCGCGCCTTCTCGTAGTGGACGAGCCGCTGACCGGCCTCGATCCGCTCGCGCGCGGGCAGACGCTGGCGCTCTTCCGCGAGCTCGCCGACTCCGGCGTGCACGTCTTGATCTCGAGCCACGTCCTTCATGAAGTGGAATCGCTGACGCAGGAAGTGCTGCTCCTCCACCGCGGGCGACTCCTCGCACAAGGCAGCGTCGCGGAGATTCGCAAGCTGCTCAACCGGCATCCGCGCAAGGTCGAGATCGAGGCGCGCGACGCGCGCGCGCTCGCCCGCGCGTTCCTCGAGACGCGCACGGTCAGCGCCGTGCGCATGACGAACGACGACCGCGGGCTCGCGCTCGAGACGTACGACATCGACCGCTTCTTCGAGGAGCTGCCGCGCATCGCGGCGGCGGAGCGCGCGGGCATCCAACGCCTGGAGACGGTCGATGCCGGCCTCGAAGCCGTCTTCGACTACCTCGTGACCTGATCGCATGCACCTCGTCGCAACGACCTTCCTGCTCTTCCGCACGCATTTCGCTCGCAGCCTGTCGGGCCGGCGCGGCTGGATCATGGTCGTGCTCGCGCTCCTGCCGGTCGCGATCGGCTGGACGATCGCGAGCTTCGGCACGAAAACGAGCGCAGCCGACATCGTCACCCACCTGGGCTGGCTGCTCTCGCTCCAGGTGCTCGTCCCGATCCTGTCGCTGGTCGGCGGTTCCGCCGTCATCGCGGAGGAGGTCGAGGATCGGACGGTCACCTACCTCTTCTCGCGCCCGATCCCGCGCGCGTCGGTGCTGCTCGGCCGTGGGCTCGCTGCGGCGACCTTCCTCGTGCTCGTGCTGGCCGCATCGACTGCGCTCCTGTGCGTCGTCGCGACCGGGGCGAAGAAGCCCGGCCCCGAGCTGTCGGACGGGATCACGGTGCCGCTCGTCGTCTCCGCGGTCGCCGGCGGGCTCGTGTACTCGGCACTGTTCGCGGTGCTGGGCGTGTTCGTCAAGCATCCGATGCTCGTCGGACTCGCGTACTCGTTCGCGATCGAAGGCCTCTTCGCGAACTTGCCCGGCAGCACGCAGTCCCTGTCGATCCAGCACTACATGCGTAGCCTGATCGCCGCTCACGGGCACGAGTGCTGGCGCCGCGTCGAGGCGTTCTCGACGTTCGGCTACAAGACGTCGAACGAAGCGATCGCGACGCTCGCGATCGTTCTCGTCGTCGCGCTCGCGCTGGGCGCGTGGCGGATCGAGCGGCGCGAGTACGTGCTCACGGCGTAGTCGCGCCCCGGCCCGCGGCGCGCCGGCGGTAGTGATGGCGCTGCGCCACGCGCTCACGGCCACCGGCGTCGGTCGAGACTTGGTCGAGTACGAAGTGATCCCGCGTCAGGAGGCGCAGCACGCTGATCGCTCGCACGCGAGTGGACAGCGCCGCGTCGAACTGCTCGAGGGTGAATCGCAAGCCGGCGCGCTCGGGGTCGCCGCGGCCCGTCGCGACCTCCATGCCGGTGGCGAGGTTCGAGATCATGAGGAGCTCGTAATCACGGCTCCGGCGATCGAATCCGAGGTACCCCGTCGTCGTCCGGGGCGCGCCCGCGATGCCGAGCGTCGCGCTCCAGCTCAGGAATCTTCCATCGAGGACCCACACGAGATCGCCCTCGCCGCGCGCGAGCTCGGTCTCGCGTCCCTGCGCGTCGACCGACACCATCGCCACGTCCCATTCGCCCGCGAGCACGTCCAGTCGGCGGTGCTCCGGTCCGGGGCGCGAAGCGCGCTCGAGCTCGATCGTCTGCTGCTCCAGCGATGGCGCCACGGACGGGGCGACGACCTGGGGTCGCGCGGGCTCGGCGGTCGTACAGGACCCGAGGCTCGCGCCGAGCAGCGCGATGCCGAGGAGAGAGCGCGTGTGCATGCGCCCGCGAGTGTAGGGAGTCTGACTCCAAACGGGGACAGATTGTCTACCGCGTTCGCTCGCGCGCAGCGCCACGTTCGTCACGGCGCTCGGAAGCATCGATGGAACGGCGTTCGCATTGCCGCGCGCGGATCCGCCGACTGGAATCGGTGGTCCGTTGGAAGGATCACGGACATGAACGCCAAGCTCTCGATCGCAGCCCTCTCCCTGGGATTCGTCGCCGCCCTCGCGCCGGCGGCCCCCGCGAGCGACTTCGGATTCTCGATCGGCAAGAAGTCGAAGCACGGCTCGCTCTCGTTCTTCTACTCGAACGGCGGCCCCGCCTACGGACACTGCGCGCCGTCGTACCTCTGCGCTCCCAAGAAGGCTTGGGTTCGCGGACACTACGAGCACGTTCCGCAGAACGTGTGGGTACCGGCGGAGCACCGCACGGTGTGGGTCGAAGCGCGCTTCGAGACGCGCTACGACTCCTGCGGCCGGCCGCAGAAGGTCTGCGTCGCGCCCGGACACTGGAAGAAGATCTACGTTCCCGGTCACTACGAGACCCGCACGCACAAGGCCTTCGTCCCCGGCAGTTGGGTGACGACGGGCTGCTGAGCCGGAGAGACCGAGCGCGGTGCAGCGCGCTCCCGCCCTCGCCGCCGCGCGGCGGGGGCGCTTTGTTTTCCGGCCTGCCTCAGCTCAGCGGCGCGAGCAAGTTCGAGCTGAAGAGGGTTCGCGAATCACACCACGTGCGCTCCACGAACATGCCCCCGGCGCGGGCGAGCGACTCGATCTCCGCGGGCGAGTACTTGTACGAGTCCTCGGTGTGGATGCGTTCTCCGGCCGTGAACGAGAACGAGCGCTCCAGCGCCTCGATCCACACGGCCTGATCGACGACGCTCTCGAGGAACATCTGGACCCGCCCGACGATCGGATCGTACGTCGCGACGTGGCGGAACTGCGCGTTCTCGAAGCTCGCGCCGAGCTCGCGATCGATGCGCGCGAGGAGGTTCAGGTTGAACCGCGCGGTCACACCCGCCGGATCGTCGTACGCCAGCTCGAGCGTGCGTGAGTCCTTGCGGAGATCGACCCCGAGGAGCAATCGGTCGCGCTTCCCCATCCGCGACGAGAGGCGTGCGAGGAATCCCGCCGCGGAGGCGCGATCGTAGTTCCCGACGTTCGACCCGAGCCACAGGACGAGCTTGGGTTCCACTGCGTCGTCGCGGAGCATCTCCAGGCCGTCCTCGTACTCGGCGGCGAGGGCGCGCACGGTCAGGCCGGGGTACGCGTCGAGCAGCGATCGCGAGCTGTGCTCGAGCATCGTTCGCGAGATGTCGATCGGCACGTAGAGCAGGTCGCGCTCGCGCGCGAGGCAGGCTTCGATCAGCCGGCGCGTCTTGTGCGCGCTGCCGGACCCCAGCTCGACGAGCGCGCAGCGCCGCGGCATCTCGCCGACGATCTCGGCGCTGTGCTCGCGCAGGATCTCGTCCTCCGCGCGGGTCAGGTAGTACTCAGGGAGCGCGCAGATTTCCTCGAAGATCTCCGAACCGACCCGGTCGTAGAAGAATCGGCACGAGAGGCGCCTGGGACTCGCGGAGAGCCCGCGCTCGACGTCACGCTGGAACGTCGCGCGACCTTCGCTTCGACGTGTGGCGGCCAGCTGCAAGCGCGGGGTGTCCATCGAGTCCGCCTATTGGAACGGCCGCACGGTCCGATTTCACGCGCGGCCACGGGGATCTAGTCCTCGTTTGTCCGGGTTGCAACCGCGCGAGTCCGCGTCATCCTGGGTTTCAGGATGCTCCGTCCGACCTACCCGTGCTTCATGGCGGGCCGCGCGCGCGCCGCGAACGAGGACTTGCTCGTCCGCGACAAGCACACGGGCGACGTCGCGACCCGAGTCGCGCAAGCCTCGGCGGACGACATCGAGCAGTCGATCGCCGCGTGCGTCGAAGCCGCCGCGCCGATGCGCGAGCTCTATGCATACGAGCGACAGGCCGTGCTCGATCACTGCGTGAAACGGTTCCGCGAACGCGCCGACGAGCTCGCGTGGACCTTGTGCATCGAGGCCGGCAAGCCGTTCACCGCCGCGCGCGGCGAGGTCATGCGTCTCATCGACACGTTCCGCATCGCCGCGGAGGAGGCGCCGAGGATCTACGGCGAGGTCCTCCCGATGGACATCTCCGCGCGCGCTCGCGGATATCAAGGGCAGTGGAAGCGCGTTCCGATCGGTCCGTGCTCTTTCATCTCGCCGTTCAACTTCCCGCTCAACCTCGCCGCGCACAAGGTGGCGCCGGCGATCGCCGTCGGTTGTCCGTTCGTCCTCAAGCCGGCGAGCTTCACCCCGGTGAGCGCGCTGCTCATCGGTGAGGTCCTGGCCGAGACGGGTCTCCCGGCCGGCGCGTTCTCCGTCCTGCCGTGCGCGCGCACGGCGGCGGAGCCTTTCACGATCGACGAACGCTTGAAGCTGCTCTCGTTCACCGGATCTCCGGACGTCGGGTGGGATCTCAAGGCGCGCGCAGGGAAGAAGCGCGTCATCCTCGAGCTCGGCGGCAACGCCGCGGTCGTGATCGACGAGGACGCACACCTCGAGGACGCCGTCTCTCGTGTCGTGACCGGCGCGTTCTACCAGTCGGGGCAGAGCTGCATCAAGGCGCAGCGCATCCTCGTGCACTCTTCTTGCTACGAGGAGTTCAAGGAGCGGCTGGTCGTCGCGACGAAGAAGCTCAAGGCCGGCGACCCGCGGAGCGAGGACACCTTCATTGGTCCGCTGATCACGATCGGGGATGCCGAGCGGCTCGAGGGGTGGATCCGGTCCGCGCGCGCGCGCGGCGCGCGCCTCTTGTGCGGTGGCCAGCGCGACGGGGCGGTCCTCGAGGCGACCTTGCTCGAGAACGTGCCGAAGGTCGAGCCGATCGTGTGTCAGGAGGCGTTCGGTCCGGTCGGCGTGCTCTCGCGCTTCGACACGTTCGACGAAGCGCTCGACGAGGTGAACGACTCGCGCTTCGGGCTGCAAGCCGGCGTGTTCACCCGCGACGTGTACAAGGTCCAGCGCGCGTTCGACCGCCTCGAGGTCGGCGCGGTCCTGATCGGCGAAGTGCCGTCGTGGCGGGTCGATCACATGCCGTACGGCGGCGTGAAGGACTCGGGCCTCGGCCGCGAAGGGGTGCGCTTCTCGATGCAGGACATGACCGAGATCCGGATGCTCGTGATCAGGACCCCCTGACGCGAAGTCGCGCGAACTGGGCGGCGCGCGCGAGCACCGCGTCGAACATCGCCGGAGTCAGCTTGCCGGTGAACGTGTTCTGCTGGCTCACGTGGTACGAGCCGAGCACGAGTCGCTCCCCCACGGCCGACTCGGCCGCGTGCGCGAACTTGGGTCGAGGAGCGGGAACTTCGAGGAGCCGAAGCGCCGCGCCCCAAGCGACGGCTCCCAGGCACAGGACGACACGCCACTTGGAAAGCGCCCGCGACTCCTCCTCGAGGAACGGAGCACAGCGCTCGAGCTCCTCGCGCTCGAGCTTGTTCCCAGGTGGAGCGCAGCGCGCCGACGCACTGATGTATACGCCGCGCAACGCTTGACCGTCGTCCTTGGAGCGCGAGTGCGGCTCGCGCGCGAGGCCCGCGCGATGGAGCGCCGCATACAAGAAGTCGCCGGACCGATCGCCGGTGAACATGCGTCCGGTGCGGTTGGCCCCGTGCGCGGCGGGCGCGAGGCCGATGATCCAGATCCGCGCGCTCGGATCGCCGAATCCAGGCACCGGACGCCCCCAATACACCTCGTCCGCGAACGCCCGGCGCTTCTCGCGCGCGACGGCGGCGCAGTATTCGACGAGGCGCGTGCAGCGCCGGCAGCGAGGGATCGCAGCTTCGATCGCCGACAGAGTGCGGGTCACGGCTCGAACCGCGCGAGGCGACGCGCGGCCTCCTCGAGCACCGCATCCTCCTTCGCGAAGCAGAAGCGCAGGAACCGCTCGCCGCTCGCGCCGCGGAAGAATGCGGTGCCCGGGATCGCGGCGACGCCCGTGCGCTCGAGGAGCGCCATCGCGCCCTCGCGCGCGTTCGTGAAGCCGTGGGCGCCGATGTCGGCGAGAACGTAGTACGCGCCCTCCGGCCAGATCGGCGACAGATTCGCCGACTCGAGCGCCGCGCAGAGCACCTCGCGCTTCTTCGCGTAGTCCGCGGCGAGATCGTCGAAGAAGCTCTTCGGGGCGCGGAAGCCTTCGGCGACTCCGTACTGGAGCGGCGTCGGAGCGCACACGTAGAAGAGGTCGTTGACCAAGGTGATCGCGCGCGCGAGCTCCTCCCGAGCGACGGCGTATCCCAGGCGCCAGCCGGTGATGCTGAACGTCTTCGAGAGGCCCAGGATGCTGACCGTGCGCTCCCACAGGTCCGACACGGCCGCCGGCGAAACGTGAGGACGGCCGTCGTAGCGGATGTACTCGTAGATCTCGTCGGTGATCACGTAGAGATCGCGCTCGCGCGCCACGCGCGCCAGCATCTCGAGCTCGGCCGTCGAGAACATCTTCCCGCTGGGATTCCCCGGCGAGCAGATCACGACGGCGCGAGTGTTCGGACGCAGCGCGGCGCGGAGCTCCGACTCCACGAGCCGGAATTGCGGCGCGGCGAGCATGAGGTACTGCGGCTCGAGCCCGGCCAGGATGGCCGTGTTCAGGTGGTAGCCGTAGTACGGCTCGAGTAGGAGGATGCCGTCGCCCGGATCGAGCAGCGCGTGCACGGTCGAAGCGAACGCGCCGGTGGCGCCGACCGTGACGACGATCTCGCGCGCGGGATCGGCGCGGATGCCGTTGTCGCGCGCCAGCTTCTCCGCGATCGCGAGGCGCAGCTCGCTGGCGCCCTCCGCGTACGAGTACGTGCTCTTCTGAGCGCGGATCGCGGCGATCGCACCGTCACGGACGAGCGGCGGCGTCGGCAGATCGCAGATCCCCTGACCCAGGTTGATCCCGCCCACGCGCTCGCACTCGCGCGTCATCCGGCGGATGTCCGACTGGACGAGGTCCTGGACGCGGCGGGCGATCGGTCGGGGCATGGTTCTTCTCGACGCTCGAGTTCGGGTAGCTTATCGAGCCGCATTCGCGATGGCGCGTCCGAAGCAGGGGCCGGCGATCGAGATTCGCGCGCTCGAGCGCGACGACTGGAAGCTCGTCGCGCGGCTCTTCGGAACGAACGGCGCCTGCGGCGGTTGCTGGTGCATGTGGTGGCGCGTCGAGCGCGGCGGGAAGACGTGGGAAGCGGCGAAGGGCGCGAGGAATCGCTCTCGGCTCGCGCGCGCCGTGCGTGCCGGCCAAGTCCACGCGGTGCTCGCGCTCGATGGAGCGAAGCCCGTCGGCTGGTGCTCTTTCGGACCGCGCGAATCGTTTCCACGGCTCGCGAACTCGCGCGTGCTCGCGCGCGTTTCTCCGCCGGACACCTGGTGCATCGTGTGCTTCTTCCTCCCGGCGCGCTGGCGCGGGCTCGGCATCGCCACGCGCCTGCTCGACGCCGCGACGGAGCGCGCGTTCGCGCTCGGCGCGCGGCAGGTCGAAGGCTTTCCGGTTCCGCCCTCGAAGACCGGCGCAGCCGTGCCGGCGGCGTTCGCGTGGACGGGCGTGCCCGCGCTCTTCCGCAAGACGGGGTTCAAGCCGCTTCGCAGACCACACGGCCTGCGTCCGATCTGGGTGCGGGGCGCGTCGCGCTTGACGACATGAGATCGACCCTCGCGTCTTCGCTCCTCGTCTGCGCGCTCCTCGCGATCGGCGGAGCCCCCCGCGCGCAGGACCACGAGAAGCTCGTCGGTCGCGTCGATCTCGCGGCGCCGGCGATCTCTCCGCTCGTGTTGCATGGCACGCGGCCGATCCCCAAGGGCGTGTTCCCGCGCGCGGACGGGCGGTCGCCGTTCCTGATCGAGAGCCACGGCCCAGGACGGCCGCTCGTCGCGGCGCAGGTCGCGATCGTGTCGCGGTATCCGACGGGAGAAGCCGACGTCGTCGAGCTCACCGCGCCGGTCGAGCTCGATCCGGCCGAGCGACCCGGCACGCGCGTCCCGCTCAACGTGTACCTCGATCCGCGTGGAGTCGCGATCGCGGGCGCGCCCAAGCTTTCCGAGCGCGTCGCCGATCTCTTCTCGCCGAAGCACAAGTTCCGCGTCGGGCTGCGGACGCGGGACGTGTACGGGAACCGCTACTGGGCGGATCTGTCCGGCGATCCGCAGTGGAAGGGGTTCGGGAGCGAGCGCACGCTCGAGAGCGGGCCGCACTCGCGCACGCGGCGCCTCTACTCGACGCTCGTTCCGGTCGTGTCTCCGGCGGCGGAAGGTGCGCCGCTGCCGCACCTGATGGGAGTGCACGCGTACGTCACCGAGCGCGCGATCGACTCGCTCGTGCGCCTCGACCTGCGCATCAACAACGGCGCGACGTCCGGGATCCAACCCGAGCACGCGAACGAGAGCGTGCTCGGAATCGTGTACTGGCGCGAGCTCGAGCTGGTCGTGCCCCAAGGCTGGAACGTGGTGCCCGAAGTGCGCGACCCGTTCTTCGGCGACCCGTACGACGAGGGCGAGGTCCGCGTGTTCCCGATCGTGAAGCCCTTGCCCGACGGGAAGCTGCACATGATGGGACCGCAAGCGCAGTTCGAACGCCGTCTCGCGATCGTCCCGCCGGGCGAGGAATCGCGCGCGCGCGAGGCGCACGCGAACGCGGGGCTCGCGTTCTGCGTGCGCGGACAGGGCTTCTGGTCGTGGTTCGATCCCGCGACCGCGCGCTACTTCCCGCGCCGCGATCTCCTGGCCAGCGTCGACTTCGTCAAGCGCGCGAAGAAGTCCGGCAAGGCCGCGGTGCGCACGCAGGATGCGTCCGACCTCGCGTCGCTGCGGGAAGCGCTCGGCACCGGAACGAAGAAGGGCTGGTACGTCGAGTCCAACGTGATCGGCTGGGCGCACCCGTGGTTCGTCAAGGAGCAGGGCAGTCCCGGCGGCGAGGCGATCTCGACGTTCGAAGGCCATCTCTCCGCCGCGGCGGGCTCGCGCGACGGCTACACGTACCTCTCGCTGCTGCACCGCATGAACGTGAGCCGCCAACCCGAGGCGGCCTACGACAAGCACGGCGACGTCGTCGGCTACCACCGTTGGTTGGATTCGGAGGGGCGCATCCCGTTCGACTTCCGCACCAACGGCGGCGTCGTGATGGCGCCCTTCCGCTTGCCGATGAACTGGGGCGCGCCGTGCTCGGAGCAAGTGCGCGAGGTCGTCCAGCGTGGACTGCGCCCGCACTACGACACGGGGACCCCGTACGAGAAGAACGGCAACCTGCCCGACACGAGCGCCAACATCCTCGCGTGGCGGCCGCACGACGACCAGCACATGGTGCGTTACACGAAGAACACGAAGGCGCTCGTGTGGCTCGGCAACGACGCGATGGCGAAGGACGACCTGAGGCTCAGCGCCGAGCTCTATCGCTTGATGCGCCACGAGAGTCCGCACATCCCGGCGTCGTGGTCGACCGGCGTGACGCTGCGCGAGCTCGAGAAGCTGGCTGCCGCGCATCCGCACGAAGGGGTCGGCGTCGGCCGCGAGGACGGCTGGGGCATCGACGCGATGTGCGCCGCGTACTCGGTCGCGGACGACGCCTGGCGCGCGGCGAACCGGCGCTGGTTCGACCGCATGTCCCAGCTCCTGGCCGACTGCCAGCTCCCGAACGGGTTCTTCCAGCGCTTCCGCAACGAGCGCGTCCTGGGGCACCAGCGCTACGCGGTGGCGCAGACGTTCGAGCACTTCTTCCTCATCCACGCGCTCCGCTGCATGTGCGAGTCGGTCTACCGCGGCGTCGACGACGAGCGGCGCAAGCAGCTCGAAGGGATCGCGCTGACCGCGATCGACTGGCTGATGTGGGGACCGCCGTGGGCGAAGCAGCTGAGCAGCTGGCAACCCGCGCCCCCCGCGCCGCCGCTCTATTGGCAAGGTCCGCGCATCGGCATCGCGATCGCGCCGGACCACGAGTACAAGTCGCCGCCGTTCTCGAAGGACCCGCGCGGACCGAACTATCTCCCGCCCGACGGCCTGGGGGGCGGCGTCGAGTTCTATCACCCCTGGTGCGCGCTCACGTGGGCGCAAGAAATCACCGACGGGCGCGCGGGCACGGGGCTCGAGAACAAGTACCTGCGCCGCGGGATGGACTGCGGCCACCCGCACCAGAATTGGCGCGACCTGCTCGACGACTTCTCCGAGCAGGCCGCGGGAAGCTGGTCGGACAATTCGGCGAACTGGATCAGCTATCTCGGGAAGCTGCAGAGCCTGGGGTTGCGTTGACCGACGCGCGCGGCTCGCTCGCGCCGACCATCCACTTCGCCACGAGCTTCGCGAACCGCGCGCCGTCCGGCACGGGCGAGCCCTCGGCGAGCAGCGCCTGGCCCAGGACGAGCTCGGCGGCCTCGGAGAGGAGCGGCGATCGCGGCGTCTCGCGGTGGAGCGCGACCAGTCGCTGCACGACCGGGTGGTCCGGATCGAGCTCGAGCACGCGCTTCGACGGCTGGACGTCCTGGCGCGCCGCGCGCAGCACGCGCTCCATGTGCGGCGAGAGCCCGTGCGCGTCGCTGACGAGCACGGCCGGGCTGCCCGAGAGCCGCGTCGTGAAGCGCACGCTCTTCACGTGCGCCGCGAGGGCTTCCTCGAGCGCCTTGAGGAGATCGCGGTGCTCGCGCTCGAGGGTCTCGCGCGCCTCCTGCTCGGCTTGCGAATCGAGCTCGAGCTCGCCGCGGTCGATGGCGAGGAGCGGCTTCTTGTCGAACTCGCGCATCCGCTGCGCGAGGAACTCGTCGATCGGATCGGTGAAGAGCAAGACCTCGAAGCCGCGGCGGCGCATCGACTCGACGTGCGGCGAGGCGGAGAGCGCCGCGCGGTCGCTGCCGGCCAGGTAGTAGATCCCCTTCTGATCGGGCTTCATCCGCGCGACGTACTCGGAGAGCGTCGTCATGGGCTCGGTGCGACCCTCGACCTCGTGCGTCGTCGCGAACAGCGCGATCTTCGCGATCGATCCGTCGGTGTCGTCGCCGACGTAGATCCCCTCCTTGAGGAGCATCCCGAAGTCGTGCCAGAAGCGCGCGTACCTCTCGCCGTCGTCCTTCTGCATCGACGCGAGCGTCTCGATCACCTTCTTCGTGAGGCGCTTGCCGATCGAGCGCACGGTCGCGCTCGACTGCAGCACCTCGCGCGAGACGTTGAGCGGCAAGTCGGCCGAGTCGACGACGCCGCGCACGAACCGCATCCAGGCCGGCAGGAGCTCCGAGCTGTCCGGCATGATCAAGACGCGCTTCACGTACAGCGCGATCCGCGAGCGCGCCTCGGGGCCCTCGAAGAGGTCGAGCGGCCGGTGAGACGGGATGTAGAGGAGCGCGGTGTACTCGCTCGTGCCCTCGGCCTTGAGGTGGATGACCTCGAGCGGCGCTTCGAAGTCGTGGGTCAGGTGCTTGTAGAACTCGTCGTACGTCTCGCGCTCGATCTCGTCCTTGGGCTTGGCCCACAAGGGCTTCATCGAGTTCAGGACCTCGGTGCGCCGGCCGCCCGTCTTCCCGGAGCCGTCGTCGACCTCCATCTCGATCGGATAGGCGACGAAGTCGGAGTAGCGCTTGACGATGTCGCGGATCGTCCACTCCGACAGGAAGTCCTGCGCGTCGTCGTCCTTCTCGTCGTCGCGCAGGTAGAGCGTGACGCGCGTGCCGTGCTCGGCCTTGGCGGCGGGCTCGATCGAGTACTCGCCTCGGCCCTCGGATCGCCAGCGCCAGGCCTCGTTCGTGCCCGCGCGGCGCGTCTCGACGACGACCTCGCGCGCGACCATGAAGCTCGAGTAGAAGCCGACGCCGAACTGGCCGATGAGCTCGGGAGCGTTCTCCGACTTCTGTGCGTGCAGCCGCGCGAGGAACTCCTTCGTGCCCGAGCGCGCGATCGTGCCGAGGTTCGACTCGAGCTCGGCGCGGTCCATTCCTATGCCGTCGTCGGACACGGTGAGCGCGCGATTCTCCCGGTCGATCTCGATGCGGATCTTGGCGCTCGCGCCGGGCGGCGCGAGCTCGGGGCGCGTCAGCGCCTCGAAGCGCAGCTTGTCGAGCGCGTCGCTGGCGTTCGACACGAGCTCTCGCAGGAAGATCTCGCGGTGCTTGTAGAGCGAGTGGATGACGAGGCCCAGGAGCTCCTGGACCTCGGCCTGGAAACGCAGGGTCTCGACTTGGGTCTTCATGGGAAGGGGCGCCTATGATGGGTCGTCCGGCGCCGCCTTCAAGCGCCCGAGGACGGGGTAGACTTTCGAGATCGAGAGGTCCGCGGGGCTTGGGGAACGTCCCGCGGAGAGGTCCCGTCCAAGGACCGCATGCACATTCTTTCGCGATCGACGCAGGCGTTCGTCGCCGCCGGCACCACCGCCGCGGCGCTTCTACTGGTCTGGCCGGCCGACGTCGGCGGCTACAACTTCCTGGGCGGATCGCTCGACCTCGCGCAGCGCGACGTGCGCGTGTTCAACAACTTCGGCGATCCGACGGCGAACGACAACCTGCAGGCCGATCCCGAGTTCCCGGGCGCCGTCGGGGCGCCGCTCGCGATCTGGAAGGGCGCGATCGAGTGGTCGAGCGAGCGCCACGGATTCGGCGGCGGCGACCCGCACCAACCGGGAGGTCTCGGCTCGGGAGGCGCGAACTTCGATCCGTCGTGGCAAGGCCTCGCGACGTCGGTCGGCGGCCCGGACGACAACGTCGTGTCGGAGATCACGGGCAGCAACGGCGGCGTGTTCGCGTTCTGCGAGACGCCGATCGCGGACGGATGGCGCATCCGCTTCTGGCAGATCCCGACCGTGCTGCACGACGGCCCCGGTCGCTTCTCTCCGGTCGCGTTCCCCCACATGGACATCCAGGGGATCATGACGCACGAGTACGGCCACGCGCTCGGGCTCGCGCACACGAACGACCCGAACGCGACGATGTTCACGGGCGCGAACTCGTTCACCATCCTCGAGATGCGCTCGATCGACACGGACGATCGCTCCGGCGTGCAAGCTCTCTACGGCGTGCGCGCGGCGACCAAGCCGCGCGTTTCGACGTACACGCTGCCCTTCGCCGGGTGGATCCTGATCCGCGGACAGGGTTTCTCGTTCGCCGGCTGCGAAGTGTGGTTCACGAACGGCAGCGCGACCGCGGACGGCGCGCCCGTGAAGGCGACCGGGCTCGTATCGCAGAATGGCGGCACCGAGATCCTGGCGCCGATCCCCGTCGATGCCGTGGCCGGAGACTTGCTCGTGAAGAACGCGGACGCGGGCGGCGCGTCGCTTTCGAACCCGTTCCCGTTCGACCCGTCGTTCGAGCCGTGTGCGCCGCCGGTGGCGTACGGGACCGCGAAGACGACGTCGATCGCGACCGTGCCGGTGCTCGCGGCCCGCGGGCGGCCGTACTTCTCGACGCAGGACCTCGAGATCACGATCTCCGGTGCGACGCCCCACTCGCGCGGCGTCGTGTTCTACGGGAGCGCGCCCGCGGCCGCGCCGATGCACGGCGGGACGCTCCACGTGTCGCGGCCGCTCTTGCGGATGGGCTTCTTCCTCACCGACGCCTTCGGCGAAGCATTCGTGGACGTCCCGATCCCCGCGTCGCTGGTCGGCAACGTGCGCTACTTCCAGGCCTCGTTCCACGACGCCGGCGACGCGCTCGGCGTCGGGCTCACGAACGGGCTCGAGCTGCGCTTCTGCCCGTAGGTCTCAGCGCTCGTCGCCGTCGTCCGGCGCGGGCGCCACGGGCGTGTTCTCCTCGAACGGCGCCGGCTCGCTCGCGCGCGGCGGCACGACGCGCAGGGTGATCTTGAGCGGCCCGTTGCAGCGGGCCCTCTCGGTCTGACCGCCGCTCTTCGATCCTCCGCCGACGTCGATCTCGCGCTCGACCGTCTCGACGCCGTCGAGCTCGAACGCGTGCACGCGTGCATGGGTCAGGTTCCACGCGAGCTTCGCGCGCGCGTCGAGTCGATACAGGATCTGCGCGCGCGTCACGACCCTGCCGCGCATCACCTCCGCGCGCGTCATTCGGTTGCGCAAGAGCGTCGTCTGATCCCGCGACGTCTCGAGCTCGATCGTCACGCCGATCCGGGCGATCTCGTCGCCGCCCTCGCGCGCGACCTCCGCGAGCTCGGCGGCGACGCGCCCGCGAACGGCGTCGCCGAACACCTCGTAGAGCGCGCCGCCGACGACGGTGGCGATGTTGCGCAGCGACGGA
>CAZQHA010000013.1:0-20300 GCA_964592795.1 uncultured Planctomycetaceae bacterium
GAGCCACCCCTCGTTCGCCGAACTCCGGAGCGCGCCGATGAAAGCCGTTGTTTTCCATGGTCCGAAGCTGATGAAAGTCGACGACGTCGAGGATCCCAAGATCCGACATCCCAGGGACGCGATCGTGCGCGTCACCGCCACGGCGATCTGCGGCTCCGATCTGCACATCTACAACGGCATGTTCCCGCAGCTCTCGCGATTCACGATGGGCCACGAGTTCATGGGCATCGTCGAGGAACTCGGCCCCGAGGTGAAGAACCTCGCCGTCGGACAACGAGTCGTCGTGCCCTTTCCGATCGCGTGCGGTTCGTGCTTCTTCTGCCGGCACGAGTCGCCGGTCAACTGCGAGAGCTCGAATCCCGAGAAGTACGGGCCCGAGGGAGGGTTGCTCGATCAAAAAGGGGGCGGGCTCTTCGGCTACACGAAGTACTACGGCGGGTACGACGGCGGCCAAGCGGAGTTCGCCCGCGTGCCGTTCGCGGACGTCGGACCGCGCGTCGTTCCCGACGGCGTCACCGACGAACAAGTCCTCTTCCTGACCGACATCTTCCCGACGGGTTGGACGGCGATCGATTGGGCGGAGCTGAAGGGCGGCGAGACCGTCGCGATCTTCGGCGCGGGGCCCGTCGGCATCATGGCCGGCAAGGCGGCGTGGCTGCAGGGCGCCGGACGCGTGATCCTCGTCGACATCGAGCCGTACCGGCTCGCGATCGCGAGGCGGGTCGCGCGCGCGGAGACGATCGACGCGTCCGACATCGACCCCATCGAAGCCATCCGATCGATGACGGAGGGCCGCGGCGCGGACGTGTGCGTCGACGCCGTGGGCATGGAGGCCGATCGAAACTTCTTCGAGAAGGTCTCCGCGCTCGCGCACGGCCAGCGCGGGACGATCGACGTGCTCCGGAAGTGCTTCAGCGCGGTGCGCCGCAACGGCGTCGTCACCGTCGTCGGCGTGTACGGCACGAACTACGACAACTTCCCGCTGGCCAAGATGTTCGACAAGGGCATCCGCGTGCGCGGCGGTCAAGCGCCGGTGCACAACTACATCGACCGGCTCATGGAGCTCGTCGTCAGCGGCAAGGTCGTGCTGCACGACGTCATCACGCACCGCTTGCCGCTCGCGGAGGCGCCGCACGGGTACCAGATCTTCAACAAGAAGCAGGACGACTGTCTGAAAGTCGTCCTCGCGCCGGGGACGTGAGCGATCGTTATCATCCCGGCGAAGTCGGAGCCGAGTGAGCCGAGAGACGATGCTCGACTTCTGAAAGGACCGGACAATGCCGACGTCGATCACGCTCGTGACGGGCGCCCTCACGCTCTTCGCTCTGGGGCTCGCACCCGCCCAACAGATCGAGATCCAGGAGCCGAGCTCCATGATCGTCGTCCAGGGATCGGCGGAGGTCGCCGCCGCGCCCGACGAAGCGCTGGTGAGCCTGGGCGTCACCGCGCAAGCCGCTCAAGCCGCCGCGGCTCAGGAGCAGGTGAACGGCGTCATGAGGAACGCGATCGCCGCGATCGAGAAGCTGCGGGTGACGCGCGAGAACATCCAGACCGCCGGGCTCTCGCTCCATCCCGTGTACTCGAGCCCGCACCCGCAGGCTCCCGACGACTCGACGCCGCGCATCGTCGCGTATCGAGCCAGCAACACGATCCAAGTCCGAATCCAGGACCTGTCGCTCGTCGGCGGCGTGATCGACGCGGGCGTCGGCGCGGGGGCCAACGAGATCCAGGGCATCGCCTTCCGGCTGCGCGACGACACCCAGCAACGCACGGAAGCGCTCGTGCAGGCCATGCGCAACGCGCGACAGAAGGCCGAGGCGATCGCGCAGGGCGCGAACGCGACGCTCGGAATGATCCATCGCATCGAGGAGAGCGCGGGCGACACGATCTACCCGATGGCGGAGACGCGCATGGCCCTCGCCGACGGCGCGCCGGTGCAGCCCGGACTCGTGCGCGTGCGCGCGTCGCTGACCGCGACCTACCGCTTCGCCGCTTCTGGACTCGAAGTTCCACCGCGACAGGGACGGTAGCGCCGCGTCGCGCGACGGCTCGACTCCCTCAAAGGCGCTACCGATCGTCGCGCTCGCGAATCAGTGAACGAACGCGGCGAGATCGGTCAGCGCCCGCGGTCGCCGCGGAATGACGATTGCTTCCGCTGCGCGAAAGCCTCCCCGAACATCGAAGAGGACCGGACATGCCCAGCAAGTCGGCAAACGTGAAGAACGAAAGGCAGTACGAGGCGCTGAAAAGAAAGGGAATGAGCAAGCAGCGCGCGGCGCGCATCGCGAACAGCCCCGGCGCCTCGAGTCGCGGCGGCAAGAAGTCGCACAGCGGCGACGGTCGATCGACGCGCAGCCAAGGCGGAACGTCGGCGCAGAAGAAGTCGGCGGGACGCAAGGGCGGACGCGCCGCGGCGCGCTCTCGAAGCTGATCTAGGGAGCGCGTAGTTTCTCGACGAGCTCGCGAAGCAGCGGCGCTTGACCCTTCAGCACCTTCTGCTGCGCGATCTCGACCGGGAACCACTCGGCGCGATCGACTTCAGGGAACTGCTGGGATCGCCCCGATCGCGGCGGCCACTCCAACGTGAACGTGTTGCTGCGGATCGAGCTCGTGTCGAAATCGCCTTCGATCGCAAACGCGTGAACGAGCTTTCCGCCGGACTGACGAACCGGAGCCAGCGCAATCGCATCACCTTCGGGCGGCGCGCTGCCGAGCTCCTCCTCGAACTCGCGCTTCGCGGTCGCGAGCGCATCGTCGCCGCCGTTGATCTCGCCCTTTGGAATCGACCACGCGCCGTCGTCCTTCTTCGCCCACAGCGGGCCACCGGGATGCACGAGCAAGACCTCGAGCTTTCGCGCTCGAATTCGGTACAGGAGGAGACCGGCACTTTGCTTGGGCATGGGCGCCTCATTGTGCGGATGACACGCCCGCGCGAAACTCTCGACGAGCCGTCAGGTTTGACGCGGTGGTCTCATGCGCAATGTGCTCGTCGTCGTGCTCGGTGTTGCGGCGGTCTGCCTGACCGTGCTCGTCTGGTGGCGAACCGAGCCGGCAGGCCCCGGTGCAGGAGCCGAGCCCGCGAGCGATTTGGCGCGGGAATCGAGCATGCGCGCTGCCGAGCCGCTCTCCGCCCCGCGCGAGCCGGCTCTCGAAAGCGCACGCGCCGAAGCGGTCGTCGATGTCGCGTCGTCATCAGAAGCCGCGATCGCGCCTGCTCCAGAGCTTCGCACGCAGTGTGAGCTGCGCGGACGGTTCACGATCGACGGCGGAGCGCCTGCGCCGGGAGTCCAGCTTTCCGTGATGGGTTGGGAAGCCAACGACGAGCTCGTCCTGAAGTACGGAGCGCCCAAGGACTGGCAGGAGCCGACGGGTGCGAGCGACGACAGCGGCCTATTCGCCCTCCGATTCGACCCTCCGCGCGCCTACCAGTTCGTCTTGACCGCGACGCTGCCCGGTTGGTGCGACGCGAGATGGCGCTGGAGTGAGATCGAGCCCGGATCGATCGTCGACATCGGCACGGTCGAGCTCGTGCGCGGCGGCTCCATCCGCGGTCGGATCGTGGATTCCAAAGGCCGCGCGCTTTCGAAGAGTTGGATGGTCTACGCCGAGTCCTTGAATGCCGATCCCGCAACTCATCGCGTATCGACTCGCGTGTACGGCCCTCCCGACGGCGTCACGGGCGAGTTCTTGCTCGAAGGAATCCCGTCCGGGAAAGCGCGTCTGTCCGCGCAGTCGCAGATCGCGAATTGGATCGAGGGACCGATCGTCGACGTGAACGCAGCTCGGGAGTCGCGAGCCGACATCCTCTACACGGGTCCGGACAACGACTCACGCATCACCGTCGTGACGTTCTGCAAGACGTTCGACTCGTTCGCGTTCCACGTGGCCGAAGTTCAGCTCTCGGCGCCGGGATTCGAGACACGGACCGCGACGAAGATCGCTGGCTCCTCGCAGAGCTTCTCGTTCGACGACGTCCCTCCGGGTACGTACACCGTTCAGATCGACGATCCGCTCTTCGAGCCCTGGTCGAAATCCGGCGTCCGTCCCGGTACGAGCGTCGACGCGACGCTGAAGGGGAGCGCAGCGGTCGCTCTTCAGGTGCTCGATGAGAACGGTGAGCTCGTGAGCGGCTACGCGCTCGACGTTCGGTTCGACAACGTCGGCTTCCGTCCGAACGTGTTTCGGGTGCTCGAAGCCGGCGCGAGTCCGCCGGTGAGCGGCGTCATCGACGGACTGATCCCACACGATCAGACGCTCTTCGTTCGGCGTTCGGGGTATGCGCCGAGCACGCTCGCGCTCACGGGGCTCCAGCCAGGAGAGAAGCGTTCCGCGATCGTCCGTCTCTCGCGGGGAGAGCGTGTGTCCGGTCGCGTCGTCTCAGGCGAGCGTCGAGAGCCGGTCGAGAGCGCAAGGGTCGCGCTCGCCGTGGGTGTGGAGGGCCTCGACACGCGAGAGTCCGCGAGCGACGAGCAAGGTCGATTCGAATTCGAAGGAGTCCCCGCCGGCGAAAGCACGATCACGGCGACCAAGGGTCCGTGGTTCCTGGCGGGACGCCCAGTGAGCGTCATCGCGGGCTCGCCCGTCGCGGATGTCGAGATCGTCCTGCCTGCTCCGGCGACGCTCGTCGGCAAGGTGATCGCGCCGGACGGCGCGTCGTTCGACGGCTTGCGCGTACTGGCGATGCCCGTGTCACCGAATGCGCAGGTGAAGCGCATGCGCGACAGGCTCGTGATGTCCGATCACGACGGCACGACCGCACCCATCACCGCCGGCGTGTTCCGCACCGGGACGCTGCCGGCCGGAGAGGTCGCGGTGCGCGTGCTCCTTCCAGAGATCGTCGTTCCCGTGGAGAGCGGTCACAGTCGCTTCGCCGGACAGATGATCGATTTCGGGACGCTCGTGCTTCCCGCGGATACCGAGACCCATCGCGAGTTCGACATTCGAAGCCAGTTCCCGGGCACGATCGCTCTGCGCGTGCGCGTGAACGGAGCACCCGCGGCATCCCTCATGGTCACGATCGATGAAGTCGGCCACTCGACGGCTGCGGTCGTGCTCCTCGACGCAGAGGGTGTCGGGCGAAGCGGACCGATACTGCCGGGAACGTATTCGTTCGTGACGCAACCGCGCGACAAGGCCTGGTTCGACCAGACGACTCCCGAACGCAGGATCGCCGCCGGTCAGTCGATCGAGCTCGAGATCGACGTGCAGACCGTCGCCGGAGCGCTGCGCGTCATCGATGCCGCGACGAACGGAGCGCTCGCGAACGGTCGAATTCAATTGGCGCCGGACGAGGACCAGCCCCGGGTGTACCTCGGCGCCACGACGGACGCGAACGGAGATGCGAAGCTGTCGCTCCCCGTCGGTCGCTACCGAGTCGTCGACGGCAATTTCATCGGAATGCACTTCGCGCGCGCGCCGCGAATCGACTGGACGGCGAGTGGTCCGGTACCGGCGAGCGTCACGATCGAGAGCGTCGATCGCGAGTGAGCCATCCGACTCGAGGACACGAGTCGTTGAATTCGCGCCCGCTGGAGCTAGCCAACTGAATGCGGCCACGCCCCGCGTCTCGCCCTCAGGGTTTCTCGCGAGTCCGATCATCCTGCTGCGTCGTCGTGTTGCACGTGTGCGCGGCGCTCTCCGTGTGCACTGCCTGCGCCTCGCCGATCGTGAAACCCGACGCGTTCGATCCGACCGTGCTGCGCGAGACGCCATTTCCGGCGAATCGCCTGCGCCCCGCTCTGGACGGCGAGGAGATCGTCGTCGAGGAGTCGGCGGACTGGATGCGCCTGCGGCCCGAGCACCTGACGTTCGTCGGTTACCGCACGAGCGCGACGGAACGCATCTACTGCCTCGTGCTCGAGTGCATTCCCGAGCAGAACCGACTGACGCTCCTGCCGCTTGCGCCAGGCGAGACGTCGCTCTCGGTCCTCGCCTCACCGGAGAGGCGCGCCGAGCTCACCGAGGCGGCGAAACGCTTCGTGCAGCACAGCGCGATGCCCGCGGACGGCGAGCCGATCTCGATCGCGCTGCGAGACGCCGTCGCCGAGCAGAAGCTCGGTCCGCCGATCCCCGATCCCCGGCGCGTGCTCGCGGTGGCGGCGAACTATCCGTCGCACTTGGTGCACGACCTCGAGACGGATCCGGACAGCATCGAGTCGATCCGGAAGACGCCGCCGCGTCTCTTCTTGAAGCATCCGCCGCAGCCGCCGCCGGGGACCGAGATGCCGTCCGACTTGCCGTTCAACGGCATCATCGGTCCGTTCGATTCGATCGTGTATCCCGAGCGGACGTGGCTGCCGAAAGACGAGTCGAAGGTCAGCAAGAGCGTCCCGACGGCGCTCGACTACGAGGTCGAGCTCGGCGCGGTGATCGGGCGCGTCCTGACGTGGGAGGACGTGCGCGACGCGAGCGACGAGGAGATCTTCGGCGCGATCGCGGGCTACCTCCTGCTCAGCGACGTCAAGGCGCGCAACCCGCAGGTCTACGAGCGCGCGCTCGCGCGCAACGAAACCTCCGACCGGTGGGCGAAGCCGTACCTGACCGGCGACGCGAACACGGACTTGGTCCTCGGCAATTGGACGCCCGACACCGTTTCGTGGTGGGGCTACGCCGCGAGCCTGGGCGATTTCACGGCGGTCGGCCCGTATTTCGTCGCGAGCGAGGGCGAGACCACGATGCCGTCGCACGCGCTGATCTGCGCGCGATCGTACGGGCCGAGCGAAGGGCGGCGGTATCCGATACCGCGAGGACGCGACCCGGCGCGCTTCTACCTGCGACAGTGCTCGCGCGCGAGCGAGGAAGCCGGTGCGCGCGATCGCATGATCTGGCGCATCCCGCAGATCGTTCGCGCGGCGCTCGATCCGGATGGCGCGCTCGCACCGACGCACGACGCGACGAAGCTGCAGCCCGGCGACGTGATCGCGCTCGGCACGCCGGGCGGCATCGTGTTGACCGTGAAGGGCCGACGGATGATCCGCTTTCTCAACCGGATCCTCTTCTGGTGGAACGCGCTCGACTGGCACGACGCCTTCTTTCGCAAGGACGTCGGCAATTACCTGCACGACGGCGACGCGCTGTTCCTGTGGGGCGAAGGGCTGGGCTGCCAGCGCCTCTCGATTCGCCAGATCGTCTGGCCGCCGCCCCCGGGCGTCGTTCCGGAGAAGGGTGATCCCGGGACAAAAACACCGAACGCCGATGCGCGCGCGGGTTCCGGCTGACGGTAGGCGCGCCGTTTGTTTGGCGAGGAGCGTGCTGCGACCCGGAGGTCTTGGCTCTCGACTACGCATGAATGCCGCCCAGGCGGCTCTCCTCGCGTGCGTGGGCGGATGCACGTCCACCGAAACGATCCAGCGCTTCAAGTCGAAGCACCGCGACTTCATTCAAGACGCTACCTACCTGCCCTTCGTCAGCCTCACGGCCAGCACCCTTCCTGAGGGAAGAATCCACAAAGAGCCGGGTGAGCTCGAGTTCGACCAGGTCTTCTTCGACGCCCTGGCGCCGATTCCACTGAGCGCCGACGACTTCCTCATCGGCGGCGCGCTCGCGGGAGTGCGCAGCGTCGACTTCGACGGCGTGCCCGTGCTCGCGGACGACGACCTCCATCGCTACGGCGTACGGCTCGGCTACGGCCGATTCGTCAGCGACGATCTCTTGATCCAGGGTTACTGGCAGCCGAGCGTCTATTCCGATCTCGACGGCACGCTGAACAGCGACGACTACCGCCTGTACTACGGCACGCTGCTCGCCGTCTACCGCAGCTCGCCGGAATGGTTCTGGAAGGTCGGCGTCAATTCCAACGACGCCGTCGACTCGTGCGTGATTCCGCTCGGCGGCTTCGCGTGGCACTTCGACGAGCGCTGGAGCTTGCAGACGCTCCTCCCACGCGACGTGACGCTCGTCTACGAGAACGACCCGTGGATGGTGACGACCGGCCTCTTGTCCGAGGCGGACGCGTACCACGTGCGCTCGCCGGACGCGATCGGGCTCGAGCAGGAGGTCCACGTGCAGGAGATCTACGCGCACGTGACGGTCGAGCGCAGCCTCTTCGAGAGCATCGGCTTCATGATCCGCGGAGGCACGACCGTCGCCGGCGATTGGGATTGGGGCTACGGCGACGGGAGCGCGGAGCTCACGGGCACGCTGGAGCCCGACCTGTTCGCCTTGGTGGGTCTCACCTACCGCTTCTGAGGATCGCGGCGGCGGGAACGAGCAGATGCCTCGTCAGCCGAGGCCCGATTTCACGGCTCGTAGCGAATCGGCAGGTACTCGGGAAACCACATCGCCTCGCGCACGCGCGCCTCGAGGCCGTCGAGCGCCGTCTCGTCCGCTTGCCCTTCGCGGACGGCGCGACGGATCACGGCACAGGCGATCGAGTGCGAGACCTCGCGGATCCGCTGCAGCGCCGGAAAGACCGAGCCCTCGTCCAGGTCCTGCGCCGTCACCGATCCGGCCACTTGCCGCGCCGCGTCGAGCAGCATCGCATCGCTGACGCGACGCACTCGGCCGATCCAAGCGCCGAGCCCCAGTCCCGGGAAGATGAACGTGTTGTTGCACTGGCCGATCCGGTGCGTGCGCCCGCCGTGCACGACGGGCGAAAAGGGGCTTCCGGTGGCGACGATCGCGCGGCCGTCGCTCCAAAGCAACGCATCGTGAGGCGTGCACTCCGCCTTGGAAGTCGGGTTCGAGAGCGGCAGCACGATCGGCCGCTCGTTGTGGCGCGACATCGCGCGCACGACGCTCTCGTCGAACAGTCCCGGTGTCGTCGACGTCCCCACCAAGATCGTCGGCCGGAAGTTCTCGACGATCTCCGGCAGCGTCACGTGCGCGCGGTCGCGCACGCGCCAACCGGCGAGCTCCGCGGGCTCGCGCGCGAAGTGGGCCTTGAAACCCTCGAGCCCGGCGCGGCCGCGGACGACCAGCCCGCTGCTGTCGGTCATCGCGACGCGAGCGCGCGCTTCCTCCGCCGATGCGCCTTCTTCCGTGAGCGCGAGCGCGTAGAGCTGCGCGATCCCCTGCGACGAAGCGCCCGCGCCGGCGAGCAAGAGCCGCTGGTCGCGCAAGCTTCCGCGCGTCAACCGCAGGCTCGCGAGGATCCCCGCGAGCGTCACGGCCGCCGTGCCTTGGATGTCGTCGTTGAACGAAGGCAAGCGGTCGCGGAAGCGGACGAGCTGCGTGATCGCGTTCTCCTTGAGGAAGTCCTCCCACTGCAGGAGCGTGTTCGGGAACACGTTGCGCACCGCCTCGACGAACTCGTCGACGAACGCCTGATATTCGGCGCCGCGAACGCGGCGCTGTCGCAGACCGAGATAGAGAGGATCGGCGAGGCGCTCCTGGTTCTCGGTGCCGACGTCGAGCATCACGGGCAGCGTGGTCTCGGGCGGAATGCCGGCGCACAGCGTGTACAGGCACAGCTTGCCGATCGGGATGCCCATTCCGCCGACGCCCTGGTCGCCCAGACCCAGGATGCGCTCGCCGTCTGTGACGACAATCACGGACGGATCGCGCACGTCGCTGTTCCGCAGGACGTCGGCGACGCGGCCGCGCTGGTCGTAGCCGACGTACAGCCCGCGCGGGCGGCGGTAGATGTGCGAGAAGCGCTCGCACGCCTCGCCGACGGTCGGCGTGTACACGATCGGCATCATCTCCTCGATGTGCTCGTGCAGTAGGCGGAAGAACAGCACCTCGTTGCGGTCGCGCAACGCGACGAGGTTGACGTGCTTCGCCAACGGCGTGGCAGCCGCCCGGAAGTTCTCGTAGCTGCGCGCGAGCTGCTGCTCCAGCGTCGACACGGCCGTCGGCAGAAGGCCGTGCAAGCAGAGAGCGTCGCGCTCCTCGCGCGTGAACGCCGTGCCCTTGTTGATGCGCGGATCCTGGACGAGGTCGTGCCCGCGCGTGCGCACGGCGAGGTAGCGGCCGCCGGTGGTTCGATCCGCTCGGAGGGTCCACCCTTGCGACATCCGCTGAGACACCGTCACGATCGCCGCATTGTACGGGCGCGCCCGATCGGACTTGAACCACGACCGGCCGTTGTCGTGACTGCATCGAGGGTGAATGCGATCGGCGCTGCACGGACAACCGAGCAGCGCCGTCACGATTCGCTCGACGGAACTCGTCCGCTACGACTTGACAGGGCGATCGATGCTACGGCGTCCAGTCGACCGTCAGCGCGTTCGACGTGTTGAGCGTCGCCGGCGTGCAGAAGTGCACCGCGTTGCGGTACGCAGCTTGGTAGTGCAGCGTCTGCGCCACCGGCGACAGGCCGGTCGCGCCCGCGACACCTGGCAGCGTGCTCGTGCCACCCAACGTGCCGATCCGGCCGAGACGGACGACCGCGCCGCCGACACATTCGAGACCGTCGTAGAACGGCGAGAGTTGGCCCAGACCGCCGTTCACTTGAGCGGTGCCTTGGAAGAAGACCGTGTAGCTGCCGGCCATCATGTTCTCGCACTTCAGGCCGAGCTCGTTGGCGGTGACGCTGACGCTCGGGTTCGGGGCGCCGGCCGGGTTGACAGCGGACAGTAGCGCGCCGAACGGAGCGCCGGGCTTCGAGCTCTTGCAGCCGCGGCCGAACGTTCCCGTGTTCATGCACGGACACAGCGCACCCGTGCCGTCACCGAAGCAGAATGCGGTGGTCGAGAGCGGCAGCTGGTCGAGCTGGAAGCCGTTGACGGTACCGACGCCGTGCAGCGGCTCGGTGATGGTGATGCTGATCGTGCCCGTGGTCACGACCACGAAGTGCTTCGTGTACGTGATGCCCAGCGTCTGCACGCCAGGCCATAGGCCGCCACAAACTTGGGGGTTGGCGCTCGTCGATCCCGCAACACTCACGTTCGAGAAGAGACCGAAATTCGGACACCAAGCGTAGGTGTAGACCTCGTACGGCCCATTCGCCAGGCCAGTGAACGTCCAGGTCGTACTGCCGGCACCGGGAAGTGGGGAGCTCGGGGAGCCGACATCCTGGTAGTCGTCCATCAGCTCTTGATCGCCCCCAACCGCCGTTCCGACGTCGTTGTCGGCGCCGCCTCCGAGACCACCGACGCAAGAGGCGACAACGCCGGTGAGCACACCGGCCGTATTCATCAGGGCCGTGTCCGGATAAGGACCGAAGTCGTCCAAAGAGTTGATCACGTTCCAAGTGCCCGGCTGAGCGGCTCCGGCACCGTATGTGGCAGGCGGACTGCCAAGGTCCGAGCCGAGGTCGATGTTGAAGTCTTGGGCGCGCGCCGTGGAGAGAAGACCAAGCGCCGCGAAAGCGACACTCGCAAGCACTGATTTTGGATGGAGCTTCATAGTGGCCCCTGCCTCTCTGTTCGGGGTGCACACAGCTTGTGCCCGTGTGACGCTTCACGCGGTACGTCACACGCCGTACTCGTCGCACGCGATATTCGAATCGTCGCGCACGAGCGACTCGCTCCATGCGCGCGCCACAACCGCCGCTCGTCAGAGCGGCCTCAGCGCGGCAGCAGCGCCGCGCGCTCGTGCAAGTGGCCGCCGCGGCACACCTGCACGAGCGAACGGAACGCGCGCGCATCCCGGCCCGGATCTTCGGCGAGCACCAGCACGTCGGCGATGAAGCCGACGGCGAGCCGGCCGAGGTCCTTGCCGCGGCCCATCGCGACGGCGGCATCCCTCGTCGACGCGACGAGCACGTCGGCGGCGGGCAAGCCCGCAGCCTGCATCGCCTCCATCTCGACGAACGCCGACGGACCGTGCAGGGTCAGCGGATTGCCGGCGTCCGTGCCCATCACGACGGGTACTCCCGCGCCGTGGAGGCGCATGAGATTGCGTGCCATCACGACCTGCTGCTCCGCGATGAGCTTCTGTATCGCTTCCAGCGCGCTGGGGTTCGTGCGCGCGCGAATCTCGGCGTCCTCCGTGAGCAGCACGCGTTCCTTGACGCTCGGGTGCACGTCGTCGAGCTGCCGGCGCACTTCGTCGTCGATCTTCGCCGCGCCGAGCTGAAAGTATCCCGCGAGCACGGTGAGCGTCGGACAGTAGAGGGTTCCGTGCTCCTTCATCGCAGTCACGAAGGCGTCGTCGACCTCCACGTCCTCGACGCTGTGCACGAGAAGCCTGGCGCCGGCCGCCACCGCGATGCGCGCGGTCGCGAGCGTCGTGGAGTGGACGATCAGCGGTAGGCCCACCTTGCTCGCCTCGTCGCCCGCGGCCATCACGATGGGCGCCAGCTGTTCCGCCGAGTGATCGGGAGTCTCGATGAACCAGACCTTGATGGCCGCGCTGCCGAACGCCTTGTGGGAACGCACCATCTGCCGTGCCTCGTCGCCGTCCTTCGGGAACACGAACTGACCTTGATCGGGCAGCGTGAGCACCTTGGGGTCGTAGGTCGCGAGCAGCGCGCCGGCCGCGGCGACGTGCGGTGCACGGCTGTCGTGCTCCGTCGCGGCGCCGAGCGCGCGCGTCCACGGATAGCCGCCGACGTCGAACACCGCGGTCACTCCGCTGTGCAGGAAGGCGAGGTGGAAGCGCTCGGGGTGAGCGGCGTTCTCGGCCATCGTCCTCTCGTACGGAAAGTTCGCGCGCACGTCGCGCGCGTCGGGGCGGCCGTCGGCCCAACCGGTCTGCGAGTAATGCACGTGCGTGTCGACGAGGCCTGGCGTCAGGAACTTGCCGGCAGTGTCGACCAACCGGCAGTCGGCTGGGATCGGCGTCGAGCTGCGCGGGCCGACGGCAGCGATGATCCCGTCGCGCACCACGACGACGGCGTCGACGATGGGTGGCGTCGCGTCACCGGTGTAAGCGGTTCCACCGACGAAGGCGATCGGGTCTTGGGCGCCGAGCGCACTCACGACAGACAGAGAGAGGATCAGGTGAAGCATGGGCGGCATTATGAGGTTCGAGCGGCGTCCCAATCGCGTGGCCGTCGGATGAACCAAGTCGCCGCTTCCGGCGGACGTCGGACGCACCCAACCGAGGCCGCTCGATCATGTCGTGGTCGCGACACTCTGTTTCGTGCCAAACCTCGCGAACACACGCCGCGTTGTATTGGCGCGCCCGATTGGATTCGAACCAACGACCTGCGGTTTAGGAAGTCTGTTTGCGAGGACCTGCGAAGGCGGCCAGAGACGGACGTTAGCGATCCCCTCCGGACATTAACGGACAATGCGTGGAGCGTGTCCGGCCGTACGCGGACGTAGCTGACTGCGAGCGGGGCCAGATCATGGCGGCTAACTGGCACGAGGGCACCTGAGCTGCGAAGCGCCGCGATGTCCGCGGGCACTCGAACTCGGAGTGACTGCGAAAGAGACCTCGGCGTTCCGATCTGTTCTCCCACCGTTCCCGACGGATCGTCGTCCCAGCCCCGAAGCGGAACCGGCCGGTTCGCGACAGCACCTACTCGATCCCGAGGTCTTTCGGAGAGATCTTCAGTTCTCCCAGGAACTTCGCGAGAGTCTCTAGACTCTTCTTGGCGTCACTCGTTTCGAGCAATACCGCACTCGCGTTGAAGATCGGCGGCCAAGTGACGGCAACAAGCCCGGAAAAAGATCGAGGCTGTGGTTTGTTGCCAGCGTACTCCCATGACGTCAGGAGCGCTTCTCCAGCGAGCGGCTCATTCTGATCATTCTTGAGGCGCCGCTGTGCGTTCGACTTCAATGGGAACGCGGTTGATGCGTCATACTTTGCACCAGGCCCGGTCGTAGGTCCCAGCGGTCCTTGCAGGCTCATTGTCAATATGGCCTTGACATCGGATGCGGATCCGGCTGATGCGTAGGAGTCTTGGTGATCGCGCTGCAACGGGTACGTATAGCCAGCCAAGACATACTGCATCGCATCCGCGATTGTGGTCTCGGATGAATTTGCCATACCGAGCTTCCACCCATCCAACTTGGCGGGCTGCACCACGACGACGGCTGCCATGCTGAGAATCACGGCGACCGACTTGGCACCCGCTGGCAGTGTCGAGGCGCGACTAAGCCCCTCAGTGATCCATTCCGGTGACTGCGCGCTCCAAGGCTCGAGCGCCTTGGTGGCACGCTCGGCGTTCTTGGCAAGTTGATCGCTGGCCTTGATTCCGCTCTTGTCTCGCGACGCTAGAACCAGCGGCGCGAATGAGCTGTCGAGCGGGCGCCCTTGGTCGTTTGCCTCCACCACAAGCGTTCGAACGAAGAGGAAAGCACCACCGCCTTTGGGAGGATCGCCGCCTATGCGCCCTAGATACTCTGAGGTCGGCGCTATCGCGATTCCTTGCATCGCCACCGAAGTCTCGCCTTTCGACTTGACCTCGTACTTCTCAGCCGCGCTTGTCGCCCATGCTCCGAGCTGCTTGGTCGTAAAGCTTAGCAACGCACCAACAAACGGAATGAGCAGCGCAGATTGGTCGCGCGCGACCGCCGTGGTGAGGCCATCGGCGTATGAAAGCACGACCTTGTCGGTTGTGTTGGCTGCTGGCTTCGGTCCCTTTCCGCCAACCGAGGCGCATCCGACACTGAGTCCGAGCATCAGCGAGCAAATACAGGTCAGCTTCACTTCTCCTCCTCGATGAATTTGTCGATGTAAGGCTTCACAACATGAAATGGCACTGCGCGGGTCATTTGGGACAGTGACGGCGGAACTGGGTAAGCTGTGTTTGCGCCGTACATCCCAGTGTGGACGCCAACGACACGCTGAAAGCCATTTCGGAGCAAGAACACGGGTGATCCGGACGTACCAGGTTCGCCAACTAGGTCGCACCCGAAGCACGCAATTCTTGGATTGGCCTTCCACTTCTGATCTTGTGAAAAGTCCGGGAGTCTGAACTTTGGATCCGCCGAATACTCAAGAGCACACTGGGGATAGTTTCTTGCATCAGTATACGAAGGCGTTAGATCGGAGTGCTCCCGCAGCGCCCGAACGACATCCCTTACCACATCCAGCAGAGCCGTGGTCTGCCGATCCGGGTTGCTGATTCGACCGAACACCTCATTCCGCAATGCGCGCGCGTAGGCATTATTGCCCTTGCTCGTCTGTCCCTCACGCGGCATTTTGACGACGCGAGGATAGAGGATTGGTCCCGGTTGCATCCAAGACAGCTCGATTCCATGAAATGGAAAATAATACGTTGAAAGCGCATGCGTAATCCCCACCTCCAAGTCCTCGCTCTTCGATGAGTAGTCAATCAAATCCAAGTCAGTGCCGTGCGGCTCGTACTTCACGAATAGCTGCCTCAGCTTGTTGCTCGCCTCGTCATCAGGGACGAGCACGGGTTTCAGGCAGGCACAGTCCAGCTCGAACCACAGGTGAGAGCCGGCATCCAGTTCACAGACACGGACACTCGTCGCGGCGCCGGGTGTAAATCGACCGTCCTTATCCGCGAGCACGGCAAGAACCCGATCGAACGCGATGTGACCGTTCGAATCCAGCCCCGCCGCGGTGAAGAGGTGCGCGCACGTAATGATGCGTTCTCGATACAGGAAACCCGTTCCAAGGTGTGTGTATCGTGTCCCTCCTCCCGGGAGCAAGTCTGTCGCCACGATGGCAACCACGAACTCGCGGAGCTCGTATAACGTTCGCAGGATGGTTCCGCGCATCAAGCTGCGTCTGTCATAGTCCGCTTGATCCACGACTGCGGACATCTTTAACAGCTCGAGGAGCTCGTTTTCATTGAACTTGTCGACCCATGCATTGCCTCGAATGACCGCTAGTTCCTGCGCCTCTTCGCCACTTAGGATCCTAATCCGGCTCTCGGTGTCAAGTCGGTCTGCTCGATCGGCTTTCTCGAGAATCTCTTCAAGTCGATGCAGCAATAGCTCGGTTGTGTCGGACTTGAGTGCCTCGATCTGGTCCGCAGTGAATGTCTCGTTGTTGCCGCCGGTGTGCAGCAATCGATCAAGCGACGCGTAGATCGTGCGTACGCGTTCCGCGTTGCTTGCCAGGTAGGTTGAACCCTTGAGAAGCGCGAGGTTCTCCACCGACGCTTCGTGCTTCCAAAACTGAGTGTCGCGCGCCTTCAACGAAAGGGACGGCTCGGCGGTCATCATTACGCTAGCGAGTTGTGCTCTTTCGCTAGTGCTGAGAACCGCCGGTGTCCCAGCATTCCCGACCAAGTCAAGCAGCCGCTTGCCGACGAGAAAACGCTGCAAGTCACCTTCCTCGCTCTGCTCGTACACTTGTTGATGTCCGGACATGCCGGCGCCGACGAACGCGAGCGACATTGCGGCGGCAGAGCAAATCGCAACCAGTTGTGTGTTCATCTTGGCTTCGCGAGCACCACTGAGTACAAGAGCAAGGCGGCGGGACGCCGCGTCGGACCATGCGTGTATTGGCTTGAGCGTCCGATAACGCCAGCCGTCATGCGTAGCCCGTTCGGCAGCTACGCGAGATCAAGTCGGAACGAATGCTGCCCTGACGGAAGCACCTTGAGCTCATAACCGGACTGTGCTCCCGGTGGAAACGCCGCAGCGAGCGCCTTGACGGAATCGGTGCGATTCGTCACCCAGATCTCGATGTGTCGATTGTCTGACTGAGCTGATTGAACGATCCACTTCAGTGTCGGCAGATCCGGGTTGCCGTGCTTCCCGTCCGCGGAAATGACGTAGCGATCGGCGGTGACTTGCCGGAAGAAGCCCAACGTCACGTTGCGGTCGCTTCCGTGATGCGGAACCTTGAGCAAGTCGACGTGACAATTCCCGTTGGCGTCGAGGAATCCCGCCGTCTCGAGTCCATCCAGCAGATGGTCGCCACGACCGTCACCGGTGAAGAGCATTCGCTTCCCCTCCCCCTCGATCATGAACATGATCGAGCTGAGATTGGGAACGCTGCGGTCCGCCATCGCCATCACGAGCGGATCACTTCCGAGCGTGAGGTCGTATTCCGACTTGTCGAGCCACGCCGTCCACGAGTCGCGCAGCGCCTCGAGGTTCGATCGCGTCGGGCCAACGATGTGGACCTGGAGCCCATGGACTGAAGCGGTCACAGACGTGTTCTTGATCTGCGCCACTCGCCCATGGAATGGATTGTTCCGCGAGATCCCGAGTCGGTGAGCGAGCGCTGAGAGACGATGTCCCTGCTGAATGTCGAGCAGCGCCATACCCGCCAGCGTCATCGGCGCGCCGCTGCGAGAGGCCTCGGTCACGACGGTCTCGTGACGTGTTGCCAATACGCCGTCGGGATCGATCTGATCCGAGAACGAATTGTGCCACAGCTGATCGATCTCGATCGGCATGGGCTGGCCGCTCGCGGCCTTCTGTGCCATGACGATGAACAGATCGAGTAGTCCCGTCACGTGATCGCGATCGACGTGACTGAGCACCGCCAGATCGATTCTCCCGCCTTCGGCGTTCACGCCTCCGAGGACGTGACGCAGGTGACGCGTGTAGATTTGATCTGGTCCGCCATCGATCAGGATGAAGCGTGGATTCTGGGCCTTGCCAAAGCGCAACAGTAACGAATCACCAAACGCGGCCTGAATGATCTCGAGTGCGAGCATTGCAGCACTTCTCCGGGGGTTAGAAGGTGCGTGTGAACGGGGAAGAGATGGCGCCGACGACGACAAGAGCGTAGTCTTGAGGCACGTGAAGTAAGTTGACCGCTGTCACCTGAATCACGTAATGACCCGTCGGCGCGGCTTCGACTCGAATGATCTCCACGTTGTTGCCCGTGTCATTGGGAGTCAGCCGCTCCGGCAGCTCCGCGTTGCCGATGATCTTGCGCCGGCCCGCGGGGTCCGGAAGCTCCAGCAGCAAGTCGAGGTTGTTCTGCAAGGCGCGTCCAGGAGGATCCGTCCATACGAGACATGCGCGCAGCGGGTGTCCCGCCTCACCGACGTCGAATTCGAATCGCCGACGACTGCCCGTTTGGTCCAGTTGATCACCTGCGACCTCCCAAGGGTCGGCGAATTCAAGCCGCAGCCAAGGCGCCCCCGGATTGGGGAGCGTGTGCAGCATGTCGATGGCCCCGAAGCCTTGATGATAGTTCGGAAGAGAGTTCTGTTTCCCGATCGATCCAGGCCCGGTCAGCTTGCGGGTTCCATTGATGAGAGTCGCCTTGAGCAGCGCCGCACTCGGCGAATGATGGCGCGTGCGCACATAGTGCTGGCGCACGAGGACCGCGCAGCCGGTCACTAGCGGCGCAGACATGCTCGTGCCGCTCATGTATCCGTACAGGTCGGTGTTTGGATCCAGCGCGGCGAAGTTCGATGGCGAGGCCACGCTGGAACGTGCGGAAGAGATGTCGGTGCCCGGAGCCACGACATCAGGCTTGATGCGCCGGTCGGTGCATGGCCCTCGACTGCTGAATGCTGCGAGCTCATTGGGATTCCCGGAGAGCCGCTCCGCCGCGATCGGCGGCTGCGGGAAACGCGTCGGCCAGAGGTCGCCGTAGGTCGATGTCGACAATCCGCCTTGGACTCGATCGCTGCGCCCCGCGCCAACGGTCAGCGCGTTCTTGCAGGTAGCTGGCGATCCAACCGAGAGCCAATCGACGAATCCGATCGGCTCGTGCCGCCGGATCGCCGCAGATCCGGCATTCCCCGCTGAGACGACCACAAGCATGTCGCGGCGCCTCGCAACGAATCGATCGACTTCGAGTGAGTTGAACAGGTACTCCGAACCAGCAATGGCTCCCCAGCTGTTGTTGTGAACGCGAGCGCCGAGTTGGTAGGCCTCTTCAAAAAGCTCGTCAAGCTCTAACGGAAGACCGCCGAGGCCACCTTCGTCGTCGAGGAGCGACTGGAACACCAGGCGCGCACCAGGTGCGACTCCCCGGTCACGGCCGTTGGCCCCGTGACCACTTCCCAACACGGATCCTGCTACGTGCGTGCCGTGACCGTGCGTGTCGCTCGCATCGTTGACTCTACCGCGCGCGATCACTCTGTCGATCCGACCTTGAAAATCGGGGTGAGCCTCGTCGATTCCGGTGTCGGCGACCGCGACGATCTCGCCGGTTCCATCTTCGGACAGTAGTGCTTGAGCCGGAGGACCGCGGCGCTCGACGCCGAGCAGGGCGCGCGCGAATTCGTTGTGAAGCGTCGGCGGCTCGTGCACGGTGATTTCGTCAACGCCGGCCTGCTGCTGAAGATTGGCGAGGATCAGGGGGATGCGACTTGGATCATCGAGCCCAAAGCGGATCTTGCCGGCGCTTCGAGCGACGACGGTTGCGCCCTGAGCTACCAGCCACTGTTCAATGGGATCTGGGAGCGCGCCAGCCTCAATGCGAACGTCGAAGTAGAGGGGCGGGTCGAGAGTCAGGGGTGGAGCCCCGGGAGGTGCTGTGCCTAACGATGTAAGCGATTCGGATCGCCGCCGCGCATCGGAGCGCACAGACTCGACAAACGGGATCGCCTCCACGTCGTCCACCGATCCATGGATGGTGACGCTGTACGCTTCATCACCCACAGACTCGAGAATGTCGACTCCGCGATCCTGAAGCGCCTGTTTCCGGCCGGCGAGCAGTGGCCCCATGAGCTTCAAGCGATACTTGCCCCCGGCGGATACGGTTGTCTGCGGTGGCGCCGCCGCAGTTGCCCATCCCATCCCTGCACCCGCGTCGGCCATCGTTGCAGTAGGTGCGAAGGCAGCCGTCGCACGAGCCGGCTTGCTAACCGATTCACCGAGAACCTGAATCACTAACCCCGCTTTGCGAAGCTGATCGATCTGCGCGTCGTCCGCGTCAGCGAGCGCAAATGCGTCGGTCACTTCACCGTGAGTCAGCACGTTGCGTGCAGCAGACTGTTCCTCCTCGTGCATGAAATGCGCGAGGATCCGCTTCATTCCCATAGTGTTCTCTCTCCTTACAACAGGCGTGCGAGCGCTTGCGGGAAGCGAGCCGGGAGCTGAGCTACCCGAAGCGTGCGGATTGTACTCGCGACCGTTACATCGGGAAGTTTAAATCAGCGGCCATGACATGGAGTGTTCGCAGCGGGAACCAGAGAACCACAGCTCCCAATATGAGATTCTCGGGCGCTGTCGATTCCGCCAACGAACAACATGTTCCGACGGTGCGTCGCGATTTCTGCGATTGTTCGCGGTGCGCGCGCGGAAACAATGGATTCATATTCACTTAAGACTCCAGCTGAGAATGCAATCAATTGCACAAAGCACAGCGCTGAAGGATTACACGTACGAGCGGGCTATCGACGAAGGCGGCGTTCTGGCGAATCGCCAATGCGGCGAGGAGCGGATCTTGATTCGAAGCCATCCCCGTCGATCAAGGATGGGAGTCGGACAGCTCGTGGCGGGATGACCTTGCGGATCAGCCCGAGTCGGCGATGAGCCTGCACCCGAGTTGATGCCACGGGTTACGTCGGATCCTGGTTCGTTTGGAAATCGGACTGAAAGGGTAGCTGAGGTTGCCTGACACGGCTCTGG